>USNA01000024.1 GCA_900555955.1 uncultured Collinsella sp.
GGTTCTGCCCCAACGGCGGCAGCGAAAACGGCGGCAAGTCCTGCAGCAACTGCGGAACGCCCAGGCCCTAGCCCCTCTACCTGGTAAGTGGCGGGGAGGTCCGCCACCCCCGCATTTGCTTCTATGGGTTTCGTTCGATAAAGGAGGACACCATGAAGACAACGTTCAAAAAGTCCGTACTCGCATTCCTGACATGCGTCCTGGCGCTCGCCTTTGCCCTGACGGGCTGCAGCGGCGGCGGCAAAGACCCCAAGGCCAACTTTGTCGGCAGCTGGCAGTACTCGGGTGGAACCTTGGACGGCGAAGAGCTCACCGATGAGTACATGGATATGCTCAAGGAGTGGGGCCTCAACTGTATCCTGATCCTCGACGAAGACGGCACGGGCGTCCTCGACATGTTCCTTGAGGTCGCCGACCTGAAATGGGAGGCCAAGGACGCCACCACCGTAACGATTACCGCCGAAGATGAGTCGCACGACCTGAAGCTCAAGGACGACAAGCTCGTCCTCGAGGTGGACGGCGACAAGCTCATCTTTACCAAGTCCGACAAGGACCTGTCCGGCACGGTGAAGAAGGATCGCGAGGCGGCCGAGAAGGAAGAAGAGATCGATGAGGCCGTCGAAGACGACGACGTCCAGAGCGTCGAAATCTCCCCCGCCGTCACCGTCGCCGATGACGACCTGTGCACCATCACCATCACCGAGAAGTTCAAGGACGACTGGGGCGACATCGGCTTTGTCGTTAACATCACCAACAAGAGCGACAAGGACCTGACCTTCTACGCTCCCTCCGGCAAAACCAATGTCAACGGCACCATGAAGGACCCCTGGTTCTCGGCTCACCTGATGCCCGGTACCAACGCCACCGAGGAATTCACGTTCTCGAACGGCGAGCTTGACAGCCTTGACGACCTGGTCAACACGACCATCGGCATCGACGCCTACCTGACCGATTCCTACGAGGACGTCGCCTCCTACACCGCAACCATCGCGTAGCGGCACGTAACATCAGCCGCGGATTGGCGGACACATCCGCGCACACCAGACGGGGCCGCAGGAGTTGATCCTGCGGCCCCGTCGTTTTTATGCCGATACGCGACGAGCTTTAGCGCTCCATATTGGGGACGATGCTGCCCTCGGTCACCGCATGCACGGCAAGACGCATGATGTTGTCGTAGCCGGTCTTGCTCAGGATCTCCGAGATGCGACGCTTGATGGTGCCCTCGCTCATAAACAGCTCGGCCGCAATCTCGCGACGGCTTTTGCCCTCGCAGGCAAGGCGCAAAATCGACAGCTCGACATCGTCGAGAGCTGCCGTGCCCGAAAAAATGCTCTCGGGCGGCTTGGGAAACGTGCAATAGCCCGCCAGCGTGGAGCGCATCACGGCGAACAGCTCGTCGATACCGACGTTCTTGTACACAAAGCTATCGACGCCCGCCTCGCGGGCCTGATCGACAAAGGTGATCTCGGGCATGCCGGTCATGATAATGATGCGACACTCGGGCAGCTGCTCCTTGATGCGCGCCGCCGCCACGATGCCGTTGGAATCATGCTCGGTGCATACGTCCATCAGTATCATGTCCGGACGCTCCTTGAGCGCGACACCCAAGGCCTCGGAGGCATCGGCGATGGCGGAAACAACGGTCATATCGGGCTGATCGCCAACGGAGCGCGCCAGGCTCTCGCGCAGAATGGCCTGGTCTTCGACTATAAGGACGCGAATCATGAGCTTCTCCTTTGGACCGTGGCGTTGGAGCCCAGCGGGATGGACACCTCAAGCGTAAAGGGCGGGGCGGCGTGGACCTCCAGGCTGCCGCCCAAATCTTGTGCGACACGCCTCATACCAGGGATACCCGTTCCCTCGCGATACGATACGGGGGCCGGCGCGCCGTCATTAGAGATGGTCATGCGCGCGATGTCGCATCCGTTCGACTCCTCCTGCCACAGGTGCACATGGACCTGGTGGGCCTGCGCGTGCTTGGTGGCGTTGGTCGAGGCCTCGCGGATAATCTGCAAAAAGGCCGCCGCGATACGTGTGTCCTCGGGAAGCGACCCCTCTACATCAATCTGCACGCTCACCAGACCAAAGGCATGAATGATATCGCCAAGCTGCTCCGCCGGCTCGCTGTCGCCACCGCTGCGCAAGTCGTCGGAGATTGAGCGCAGCAGCGGATCGATCTGCTCGAGCGATTCGTCGTCAAGGCGACCCTCCTCCAAATAGCGATGAAGAATGGACAGGCGCTGACCGATCACATCGTGAACGCGGGCGCGCATACGTAGGTAGGCCGCATTGTCGGCAACTTTTTTGACTTCTTCGATCTGGGCTTGGAGCTCTTGGCCCGCAAGCTCAAGCAGGTGGTTGGCTTGCGCCAAGCGGTCATGAGCATGCGCGTACTCTGTCACATCAAGACCGATAATGCGCTCGAACGAACGGCCCGAAACCATAACACGATCGCACACAAATAGGCGAATCTCGGCGGGAGAGACCTCGACCACCGCCCGCGCCTCACCAAAGCGGTCCAGATTAATCCGCACGCGGTTCCTGCTGCTTTCGGGCATTTGCATGCTAAGTTTGCGCAGGTCGTTCCATGTGCCGCTCATGTCGCGTAGATCGGTTGGCATATGAAGCTCCACCAGGTTTTTACGCATGCAGCGGTTCATGAGCAGCGGACGGCCCCTCGGGTCTAGATACAGGATGCCCACGGGAATCACGTTGATGGTCTCGATCGTCGAGAATGCGGTGATATCCTCCTGGCGGTTACGGACGTCCATCAAGAGCGCCGCGATGGAACGGAACAGGAAGAACGCTCCCTCTGCGATAAGGACAACGGTCCACGCCGAGCCCATGGCAATCACCACCGGCGGTGTAACGGCGGCAACGAGCAGCAGCTCGACCAGCATGACGGGGCGACGATAGTGCACCATAAGTACCACGCCATAGGCAAAGATCGCGGCATTGAGCCACAACGCTCCGCCCATTGCCCTGGCGCAAACGTCAAGCGGCGCCACCAGATACGAGCCAGACGACGCGAATAAGATGAGCGCCGAAATCATCAGGTGAAGCACAAGGCTCGCCTCGTAGGCGCAAATCACCTTACGGTTATAGGACGAGCGGCGCGATGCGATGAGCGGGACGTGGATCGTCTGCAGACACGCAGCCAGGGCAAAGACAACATCGAGCGCAACAATTTGGGGAAGAATGAGCGAAATCTGCATCGTCACTCACCCGCCCTCGGCATCAAGACGATCATGCGCAGCTGGCCGGGCTCGCCCTCAAAGCGGTATGCCACGTTGCGTCCCTGCAGCGCGCTCTCGAGCTCTTGCGCAGCGGGCGTCTGCGAAAGATCTTCATCATCGTTGGAAAAAAGCGTGGCACGCAGCTCGACACTGCATCGGTCATGGTCGCCCAAGTGATACATAAGCGCCGGATGGTCGGTGGTATAGGCAAAAAACGCAAAGTCGTACACGCAGTCGTACAGGGCGCTTACCGTACTGGCGTGCAACGGGCGCCGTATGGCGATAATCGAGGCGCAATCGATATCGATGGTGCGCAGGTCGCTTGCGAGCTCGTTGGCAATGAGCTGAATGCGGTCGCGATCAAAACCGCTCTCCCCGTGCTGCGCCAACGTGAGCGACCCCTTGCGCTTGCAATAGGCGACGAGCATCTTGGCGCGCTGCAGCATGCGGTAACGCTCGTGCGAAGACGCTTCGTCGGTCAACGGCGGCAGCGAGCTCAGCAGGTCGTACATCCCTTCGAGCGCGCGGGCAAGCGCTTGGTCCACGTCTTGGACCAGCAAGGTCTCGGCTTCTTGATCTGCCAAATGCGTCTTAAGGTCGTAGTCGGCGGCGAGCAGCTCGTTTTGACGCTGCAGCTCCATGCGACGATGTGCCAGTTCACGGTTAAGCTCGTTGAACTCCGACACGTCTTGGGCAAGCAGCGCCGATCCACCCAGCAGCGGAAAGGCGCGATACATTACATCGGGATCGGACGCCACGGCAAAGGCATGGGCGCGGCCGTGCTCCTGGGTCCGCAACTCCTCGCGCACGCCTACCGGCATTGGCTTTGACACCGGCGTGGCATAGACCTCCTGCAGGTCGCGCGTTAGAACTTTGAGGTCGAGCGGTAAGGTGTCGAAGATGCCGGCGATGTCGTGATACGACGGAATGACACCGCAATCGAGACAGATTTCCATCGCCACCACGCACAGGACGCAATAGACGAGCGAAAAGTTGAGCCTCCATGCCCAGGGCACGCGCAACGCATACGAAATGGCAAAGAATGCGCCACCCAGCAGTACGAGCGCCGCCGTGCCCGAGAAACGCTGGATGCGAAAGGATGAGGACCGACCAACCAGGATAAAAAAGGCCACGAAGTCAAAGGCCGTCCACACGAGGACGGCGAAATAACCCCAGCCGTACGTGTAATCGTTGCTCCAGGTGTCGCTTGTGCGGTCAAAGCGAAAGACCTGCTGGTGAAAATCGTTGGTGAGCACAAATCCGATAAGCAGGATGGCCACAATCCACAGCGCAGCGCAGTAGCGGCGACCCAGGCGGTGTTGTTCCAGGCCTGCAAGGCGCAGACCACACAACTGGTAGAGCAGCGGAATGAGCGTCATGGGCACGTAGTACAGGTACCACAGCACGGTGGCATAGAACGGCGTGAACGACTTGTACTTGAGAATGACTTCGATCATCCACAGGGCGCAGATGGTGGCGATGGCAACAAGGCGGCGGCGCAACACGTAGTCCAAACAGCGCAGATAGACCGATACGCCCCAAATCGAAAATACAATTGCGGCGACAAGCAACGGGAGAGAGCTCGAATGGACGAGCGCATCCACGACCTCTTCGGACGCCTCGCTATAGGCAGGCACGGCGTTAGAAAGTTTGGGTTCGAAGGCGAACAGCGCCGGCAAGACTGCCAAAAGCATGAGGAACAGCGCGGTGATGGCGCCGGCGATAGCGAAGACGCGGTGACGGTACACCTGATGTGTTATGCCAACAAGGAATCGCGGCATGGCGAAGAGCCTGCCACCCCTGGGATCCGCCACGGGTGCGGATCGGGCGGCCGCATGGCCAGTATGTCGCTCGCGGGTACCCATAGTGCTTTTAGTGTACCGACAGATGGGTCGAAAAAGCGGGCCGCATGTCCCAAAATCCGCAGACGGCAAGGCGCCCGGTGAGCATTACCTGCTCGCCGGGCGCCTTGGTTAGGAGGCTATGAAGTCGAGCGTCTCAGCTTCCTTAGGACAGGTCCTCACCATTCGTCTCAATGACGTGCTTGTACCAGTCGAAGCTCTTCTTCTTGGAACGTTTGAGGGTGCCGTTGCCCGCATCGTCGCGATCCACATAGATAAAGCCATAACGCTTGGACATCTCGCCCGTGCCGGCAGACACCAGGTCGATCGGGCCCCAGGTGGTGTAGCCCAGCAGGTCAACGCCGTCCTCGGTCACCGCATCGCGCATCGCGGCAATATGCTGGCGCAGGTAGTCGATACGGTAGTCATCGTTGATGGAGCCATCCTCCTCGACAACATCCTTGGCGCCCAGACCGTTCTCGACCACAAACAGCGGCTTCTGATAACGGTCGTACAGGTCGTTGAGCGTAATACGGAAGCCCAGCGGATCGATGGCCCAGCCCCACTGGCTCTCCTGCAGGTAGGGGTTCTTGGCGCCGGCGAAGGCGTTGCCCTGGGTGCGCTCGACATCGGGGTTATCGGCACCGGCGGAGCAACGGGTGCTGTAATAGCTAAAGCTGATGAAATCGACGGTGTTGGCAGCCAGGATCTCGCGGTCCTCGTCCGTCATGCCCACATCGATGCCCAAGCGCTCGAGCTTCTTGACGGCATAGGCCGGGTAGTAGCCGCGGCTCTGGACGTCGACGAAGAAGTAGTTGTCCTGGTTGTCGAGCTGCGCCTGGCGCACGTCGCCCGGACGGCAGCTGTAGGGGTAGTAGCTACCTGCGGCGAGCATGCAGCCCATCTTTGGAGTATGGCCGATCTTGACCTCAGGATCGATCTCGTGAGCGATCTTGGTTGCCCAAGCGCTGGCGACGAGCTCGTTGTGGGCGGCCAGGTACTCGACGGCCTCCTTGTTCTCGCCCTCCTCAAAGACCAGACCGGCACCCATAAACGGCAGGTGCAGAATCATATTGATCTCGTTAAAGGTGAGCCAGTACTTCACCAGACCCTTGTAGCGGGTGAAGATCGTGACCGCGAGGTTCTTGTAGAAGTCGATGAGCTTGCGGTTGCGCCAGCCGCCATACTCCTTGATGAGGTGAATCGGGCAATCGAAATGCGTGATGGTCACGAGCGGCGCGATGCCGTGCGCCTGACACTCGCGGAATACGTCCTCGTAGAAGGCCAGGCCAGCCTCGTTGGGCTCGGTCTCGTCGCCGTTGGGGAAGATGCGGGTCCACGCCAGGCTCATGCGGAAGGTCTTAAAGCCCATCTCGGCAAAGAGGGCGATGTCCTCCTTGTAGTGGTGGTAGAAATCGATGCCGGTCTGCGCGGGATAGTAATAGCCGTCCTCGAAGTCGAGCATCTTGCGCTGGCCGGAGACCACCGCTCGGGGCCGTGCGGAGCCACGTCCACGTTGGCCAGGCCGCGGCCGTCCACGTTGTAGGCGCCCTCGCACTGGTTGGCAGCCGTCGCGCCGCCCCACAGGAAGTCATTACGGAAAGCCATGCATCAATCCTTTCGCACGCTGTTGTCATAGGCTCAGTATCCCTGCAAACAACGCGTCGCTCAACGGCAATGGAGCAGGCAGATACTTCTTTTCGCGCGCGGGTGCCCGGCAACCGCCCCGTCTGACACTTTTTGATACCCGCCCGCCCCAACCACCACAAAGGGGACAGGCACCTTTATGGTGGTTGGGGGGCGGTTTGTCTCGATCTGTAACAGGTAGGCCGTCAAAATCGGGCTTGATGTTACAGATCGAGATTTTCCGGGCGGCCCTTTACGGTATGTCTCGATCCGTAACAGGTAGAGACGATTTAGCCCGCTAGATGTTATAGATCGAGATGGAAGATTCTAGTCCACGGTGATGTCGAGGTTCTTGCCAATGAGACCTACGTAGCCACCCTCGGCAGCTTTGGGGCTGTCAGCATGGCAGAGGACCCACTTGTCGGCCTTCCAGTAGCAGTAGCTGTCACCGGCCGCGGGCATGTCGGCCGCAGCCTCGGGGCGCGGTCCATTGGTGCCGGCGGGCAGCGCCACCATCACCTGGAAGCCGCCGTCGTCGACCATGCAGGGCGTGTAGTGGAGCGTGGTGTTGAAGACTTCGACGACCGTACCCGCCGGCACGCGGAACGCCTTGACGCACGCGGTATCGAGCTTGCCGCCCTCGATCTCCCAACGATGTGCCACGAGCAGGATAAAGTCGCGTGCACCCAGGTTGAACTCGCTGGCGCGGTGATACTCCAGGCAGTTGAGTCGTGTATTGTGGCCGTTGCACCAGCCCAACTGGAAGGGACGACCGCCAAACATGAGAAAGCCCAGTTTATCGACATCCTTGACGCCCTCGAGCTCCGGCGCGCTTGCTACGTACTTGCTGCCCTCGGGAATGGGCGTGGCTGAGAGCGCCTCGAGCACGGACGACGTGAGCTCGGACGGAACGTCATCCCAAACGTTGCCATAGGATTTGAACTCGGAATCGTTGACAGAGTAGATATGCATGTTCACTCCTGTTCGTAAATGTGACTGTACGAACATTCTAGAACAAACATGAGCGATTTTGAATGCTCGTCCCGACCAATCAACAAAAAGGCGCCCCCGCATAAGCGAAGGCGCCCAATGCGCGCATTTTGGGCGATAAAGCCCTTACGCCTGCTGATAGTGCAGGTGCTTCTCGTCGATATCGGCAAGGTCGCGGTCGAGGTAACGGCGCGCGAGCCAGTTAGCCATGGGAAGGTTCTGGTCCAGGTAGTTGCCGCACTCCTCGGGAGCGGCACCGGGGACATCGCCCTCAAAGTCGGCAACAAACTCGAACAGCTCACGCACGAGCGGCAGGATCTCCTCGCTCGTCACCTCGCCAAATACGACGAGGTAAAAGCCCGTGCGGCAGCCCATGGGGCCAAAGTAGACAATGCGGCCCGACCACTCGGCATGATTGCGAAGGAACGTCGCGCCCAGGTGCTCGATGGTGTGGCACTCGGCCGTGTTCATGACCGGCTCCTTGTTGGGCGTGGTCAGGCGCAGGTCGAAGGTGGTGACGGCGGCGCCGGTCGCCGGATCGCGGTCGATGCGGCTCACATACACGCCGGGCTCGAGCAGCAGATGGTCAACGGAAAAGCTCGCGATGCGCTCCATGGCAGATCCTCTCGGTAGTCAATTTGGGACGGGGCTCTTTTAGCTGGTTCGAATGGTCGCACCAATCATACCAGTCAAAAAAGCCCCGTCCCAAATAAGCTACCTGGGACGAGGACCAATGAGTTTTTAATCCCCGTCCCAGAAAAATCATTCTAGGCTGTGTACGAGATGGTCGCGTCAACGGCGTGACGCCAGCCGGCGATCTTCTTGGCGCGCTCGTCGGCGGTCATGGCAGGCTCCACGATGCCGCGGGCGCCGTAGACGTCGACGACATCGCGCGTGTACATGTCCAGCGCAATACCGCAGGCCCAGGCCGCACCCAGACCGCTCATCTCGTCGTTGCTCGCGATGCGGATGGGCGAGCCAACCAAGTCGCTCTCAAACTGCATCAGGTACGCGTCGCGCGTGGGACCGCCGTCAACACGAAGCTCGGACAGCGCCGCGCCCGAATCCTCGACCATCGCATCGATCACGTCAAAGATTTGATAGGCGATCGACTCGTCGGCGGCCTTCACGAACTCCGCGCGACCCGTGGTGCGCGTCATGCCAAAGACGCAGCCCTCGGCGTCACTCGCCCAATGCGGCGCGCCCAAACCGGTAAACGCCGGCACAAAGTAGACGCGGCTCGCCGGATTGGCGGCGTAGCACAGGTCGGTAACCTCCTCGGGGTTATTGATGAGCTCAAGATCGTCGCGCAGCCACGTCTTGACGGCGCCGGCGTAGCTCACGTTGCCCTCGAGCACGTACTCGGTCACGCCGTCCATGCGCCATGCGAGCGAGCTCGAAAGCCCGTGCGAGCTGGCAACGAACTCGTCGCCGACGTTCATCATGACCGAGCTGCCGGTGCCATAGGTCGCCTTGGCCATGCCGCGGCTATGGCAGCCCTGGGCAAACAAGGCCGCGTGGCTGTCGCCCAGCACGCCGTGAATGGGCACGGGCGCCGGCAAAAAGCCGCCCAAATCCGTCGTGCCGAACAGTCCATCGGAATCGGTCACCTGCGGCAGGCAGGCCACGTCAACGCCAAAGGCCTCGCACACTGGCTCGCTCCAGCAGCCACGGCGCAGGTCAAAGAGCTGCGTGCGGCTGGCGTTGGACCAGTCGCAGCGGAACTCTGCGCCGCCCGTGAGCGTCCAGACCACCCAGGCATCGATGGTGCCCAGGCACAGTTCGCCAGCCGCCGCGGCCTCGGC
>USNA01000025.1 GCA_900555955.1 uncultured Collinsella sp.
GATGCCCGAGCGTCGCGCGGCTGCAACGCGTCGGTAAAACGCTCGCCGGCGGCATTGAGCAGAATCGCGCCCTCGCCGCGGCAGCTCTCGCTGATCAGGAATGTACGACCCGGCTGCGGCGAGAACAGGCCCGTGGGGTGGATCTGCACGTAGTCCAGGTGCTCCATCTTAATGCCATGCTCCTGAGCAATGTAGCAGGCATCGCCCGTGAGCTGCGGGTAGTTAGTCGAATGGTCGTATACGCCGCCGATACCGCCCGTAGCCCACAGCGTGTGGCGGGCATGGATCTTAAACGGCTTACCGGCATGCACGTCCTCAGCGGCATTTGCCAGCTCGTCGGAGGGGCGAGCCGAATCGCCCTCATCCACGGCAACGGCGACAACGCCGGTGCACACTGTGGCGTCATCGCGCTCGGCGGTCAGGATGTCGGTCATGGCAACGTGTTCGAGAATCTGCACGTTGTCCAGCTTGCGGACAGCCTGGAGCAGCTTGGTCGTAATCTCCTTGCCCGTAATATCGGCATGGAAGGCGATGCGCGGGCGGCTGTGCGCGCCCTCGCGGGTAAAGTCGAGGCTGCCGTCGGCCTTGCGCTCAAAGTCCACGCCCATGGCCAGCAGGTCGTTGATGACCGAGCGGCTCGAGCGAATCATGATGTCAACGCTCTCGCGGCGGTTCTCGTAGTGGCCGGCATGCATGGTGTCCTCAAAGAAGGCGTCGTAGTCAGAACCCTCGGGCAGTACACAGATGCCGCCCTGCGCGAGCATCGAATCGCACTCATCGACGGCACCCTTGGAGAGCATGATTACGCGCGTGCTCGTCGGCAGATTGAGAGCCGCATACAGGCCCGCCACGCCGCAACCAGCAATGACGACGTCACACTCCATATCGGGGTATTGTTTGTTTTCCACAGGAATCCTCTCCCTTGTAATGTGGCATAAGGGATGGTCCCTCATGTCACATTGGCTTAGCGCGCCGCGTACTCGAGCATGCGGTCGAGCGTGAGCTTGGCCTGATCGGCGGCCTCGTCCGACACGCCAATCTGCACCTCGCCCTCGCCCGTCTCCAGGCAGTGCACGAGCTTTTCGAGCGTGATGAGATCCATGTTGACGCAGGTGGGCTGCACCGCAGGGAAGTAGAACTTCTTGCCGGTGCCCTGGCAGCGGCGCTCGAGTTCGTAGAGCACGCCGCGGACCGTCACGATGATGAACTCGCTCGCGTCCGACTCCTCGGCATACTTGATGATGCCGGCAGTAGAGCCGATGTAGTCAGCCTCGGCCAGGACGTCGGCCTTGCACTCGGGGTGAGCCAGCACGAGCGCGTCGGGGTGCGCCTCCTGCGCGTCGACGATCTGCTCGACGGTGATGATGTGATGACGCGGGCAGTAGCCGTTGTTGAGGATGACGTGCTTTTGGGGCACCTGCTCGGCCACAAAGCGGCCCAGGTTCTGGTCGGGAATGAACAAGATGTGCTGCTGCGGCAGCTCGGAGACGATCTTGACGGCGTTAGAGCTGGTAACGCACACATCACTCCAGCTCTTGATCTCGACCGTGGAGTTGACGTAGCACACCACGGCCAGGTCGTCGCCATACTCGGCGCGCGCCGCGTCGACCATCTCGCGCTTGACCATGTGCGCCATGGGACAGTCCGCGCCCGGCTCGGGCAGCAGCACGGTCTTGGTGGGATTGAGCAGCTTGGCGCTCTCGCCCATAAACTCTACGCCGCACAGCACGATCGTCTGCTGCGGCAGGCTCTTGGCGAGTTTTGCCAGGTAGAAGCTGTCGCCGACGTAATCGGCAACGGCTTGGACCTCGGGCGCCACATAATAGTGCGCCAGGATCACTGCGTCACGTTGGGTTTTTAGCTGATGAATGGCCTCGACGAGCTCTGCGGGCACCAGTGCCGCGCGCTCCGTTGCCGTCGTTGCCGATGCCAGGCCGGCCGCGATATCGCGTGCAAGCTCCGACGCATCCATGTTCGCGCTCTGTGCCATCAAGGCCCCTCTCTTTTGGCGAATCTTGGGGCTTTAGTATGACACCTGGCTTTACAGCTGACAAGACAGCTGTAAAGCCAGGTGTAAAGTTGGAATAAAGATTCAATCTTGGGGCGGGTCCATTTTCGAACTGGCAAGCTGAGGATAGTTGAAAATGGACCCGCCCCAAGATTCGAGCAGCCCGTTTTGTCCTGGGCCAAGGAGCAGTGGTCAAAAAAGGCCAAATATGAGTACTGTCACCAAATTAGTAGCAGCGATTTTCCAGTCCAGAGCAGCAAAATCGCCTTGTTTGGAGCCCGATCGCGACTCTGAAGGACGAAAATCGATACACTTTTGGCCGCTGGCACCGATTTTGGAGGCCATTTGGCTGCCACTAAACTGGTAACAGTACTCATATTTGGCCTTTTTTGACCACCGGGCTTCCGGCAGACCCCAAAAGCGGGCCCGAGTCGCTCGATCCGGGCCCGCTGGGGACTGGCGCGCGACTACGCGCGACGTTTCATGGCCCACGCCATCAGCAGAGCCGCCATGCCGGCAGCGAGCACAGCACCAGCCATGACGTACGCGCTGTCGCCGGACTCAGGCAACGTCTCCTTGCCATCCTTTTTCTTAGGCTTGGAAGTCGTAGTCGTGGTGGTCGTAGTCGTGGCCTGGCTCGAACCGGGCGTCGGCGTGGGGTTGGCAGCCTCGGCAACGGTAAAGGTCGTCTCGGCAGTGCCCGTAGCCGAAACCACGCTCAGCTTGTGTTCGCCCACGCCGAGCGTCTTTAGGAAGCCCGCCTTGAGCGTCACGATCGTAGAGCCCTCGGTGAGCACGTAGTTCTCGGCCGCGACCTCCTTATCGTCAACCAGCACCTTCTGGAAGAACCTGAGCGGCGCGCTTGAGCGGAAGCTCAGGTCCTTGGCAGCGTCGACCACCATCGTCTGGCCCTTGCCGTCGATGATCTCGGGTGCCAGAATCGCGATCTCCTCGGTCTTGCCCTTCTCGCCGCAAACAGTGCACTCTTGATGCTTTTCGCCCTTGGCCTCAACGGTCGCCGGCTTGTCGATGACCCACTCAAAGGTATGCTCGGCCTTGTCGAGAACTTCGCCGCAGCGGCAGACATGCCAGTGATTCTTGGCGTCGTGTGCCCAGCCGGAGCCGTCGGGCTCGTGCTTGAGGACACCCTCGACCGTCACATTCACGTCGCCCTCGACATTCTTGAGCTCATAGGTGCCCTTGGCGGAAAGCTTAACGGACGTGCCGTTGACCTTGACGGCGTAGTCCTTGCCCGCAAAGTACGCGCTGTCGATGCTCATGGTGAGCGTTGCAGTCCCGTGCCAATCGAGCTCGGTTGCCGTCGAGGTGAGCGCGTAGCCTACCTGATTGCTCGGCAGCGTCACGACCAGCTTGGGACCGGCCACCACGGTAACCTCGGTAGCGGAAGAGGCGTCGTAGTTGGCCTTGGCCTGGTAGCGCACCTCATACGTGCCGGCAGCAAGACCCGTAAGCTCGGCCGCGCCCTCGCCCACCGCCTGATACTCGTCAGCACCCTTGGTACGCCACTCCATCGTCGCGTCGACGCCCGTGATCTTGCCGTCACACTTGCCGCTCACGGTCTCGGCCGCAGCCTGGAACACCGGCGCGCCCTGCGCGGCGTTCTTGATGGAGAAGTCGCACGTCAGGCCCTCGGCGGGCAGCGCCTAGGTGCCCGCTGCCTTGCCCTTCAGCGCAGTGAGGGTCGCGGTATAGGTGCCAACCTCGGTCTGAGAGCCCTCGACGGTCGCACCAAGGTCATCGTCGTCGATAACGTTGCCGAGCGTCGCCTCGGGGCAGTGCTCCTTGCCATCGTAAACAAACTCGCTGGTACCCCACTTCACAGTGAGCACGCGCTGGTTGATGGTGAACACGCCGTCAACAAACGTGATGTTGTAGTTGGGGTTAGCGTCCTTGGCCTGCGTCAGGTGCAGAGCATAGCCGCCGTCGCGCACGTTGTCGTCATCTTCGCGCGTAATCTCAATGCCCTGAAGGCTCTCGCCCTCGACAAGCTCGCCGGATGTGATCGCCCACGTAAACACGGGGTCGGCCTCGCCGTACGTCTTGGAGGAGGTATCGGCTGCGACCGTGATCGCGCGCGGCTTGACCTCGAGCGTAACCTCACCCTCGGCAGTCGCACCGTCAATCGTCACCTGGTAGGCAACGGTCAGCGTGCCGACGTCCTTAATCTTGGGGGCCTCGGGGGACCAGTTCTTGCCGTCGGTGCTGTACTGGGCCGTTGCGCCCTCGGGCAGGCTCGTCGCGTCGACCGTGTGATACGCACCGTCGTACTCATCGGAGTAGCCAACGATGGCGGCAGCCGGAATCTCGACCTCGGCCAGCTTGTGACCGCAAACTTTGCACTTCTGTTGCTTGGATCCCTTCTCGGTTGCCGTGGGAGCCTTGACGACGACCCACTCAAAGTCGTGCTTGGCCTCGTCGATCTTGTCACCACAGGCGCACTGGTGCCAATGCGTGCTGTCGTCGGAAAGCCACTCATCGTTCACGGCCTCGTGCTTGCGCACGCCCTCGACGGCGACAACGAGGTCGCTCTCGGCGTTCTGAACGGTAAACTCACCACGCACGTCGGGCGTCACAACGGCATTGTTGACCTTGACGGCGTAAGAGTCGTTGTCAGTAAAGTAGCCGCTCTCGATGCCGACCGTGAGGGTGGTTGAACCGTGCCAGTCAAGCTCGTCCGGGCTCGCCGTGATCGTATAGCCGACCTGCTTGGCAGGCAGCGTCACGACGAGCTTGCCGCCGGCATTAACGGTAACCTCGGTGGCGGAGGAGGCATCATGGTCGCTATCGGCGCGGTAGCGCACCTCGTACGTGCCGACAGCACAATCCGTAATCTCAGTCACGCCATCGGGCACGCCCTGATACTCGCCAGATCCCTTGGCGCGCCACTCCATCTTCGCGTCGACACCCGTGATCTTACCGTCGGACTTGCCACTCACAGTCTCAGCTGTGGCCTGGACCTTCGGCGCGCCCTGGGGCGCCTTCTTGATGGAGAACTCACACGTCAGGCCTTCGGCGGGAAGCTTGTAGTTACCCGCGTCATCGCCCGTCAGCTCGGTGATTTTCGCCGTGTAGGTGCCGGCCTTGACCTTGGCGCCGTCGACGTACGCGGAGACATCGTCACCCTCGATGACATTGTGGAGTTTCGCTTGGGGGCAGTGTTTCTCGCCGTCGTAGGTGAACTCAGTAGTGGTGTCCCACGTTACGGAGAGCTCGCGCTTGCCGATCGTAAAGGTGCCATCCTTGAACGTAATCTTGTAGTTGGAGTTGGCGCCCTCAGGCTGCGTCAGGTGCAGAGCATAGCCACCGTCGCGCACGGCGTCGCAATCTTCGCGCTCAATTTCAATGCCCTGAAGGCTCTCGCCCTCAACGAGCTCGCCAGAAGTGACGTCATACGTAAACTTGGGATCGTCCTCACCATAGGTCTTGGAGGCGTCCTGCGCCGCGACCGTTATCGCACGCGGTTTGACCTCAAGCGTCACCTTGCCGTCGACCGCCGCGTCATCAATCGTGACGCGATAGTCGACCGTCACACTGCCGGCGTCCCTAATGCTGGGCGCATCGCTCGTCCAGCTGCCGTCAGCAGCCTTGTACTCAACGACGGCGCCCTCGGGCAGGGCCGAAGCATCGACAGAGTGGTCCTTGCCGTCATATTTGCCCGAATAGCCCTTAACAGCCAGGGCCGGAATCTCTAGCGCGCCCGACTCATGGCCGCACACGGAGCACGTACCATGTTTGGAGCCGGTCTCGGTAACCGTCGGCTGCTTGTCGATTGTCCATTTATACGCATGCTCGGCGTACATCTTAATTGTGATGGTCTCTTTGTTGCCGGCAGTGTCCGTAGCC
Source organism: uncultured Collinsella sp. (assembly GCA_900555955.1). Taxonomy (GTDB): domain Bacteria; phylum Actinomycetota; class Coriobacteriia; order Coriobacteriales; family Coriobacteriaceae; genus Collinsella. The sequence continues at coordinate 5,873 of USNA01000025.1, forward strand.
ACGATTACATGCTCTGTACCGGCATCGCCTTCAGCGGCCTTAACCGTGTACTTTCCGTCCTTGCCAGCCTTGAGCTCCTTGCCGTTATCGGTAACCGCCACCGTCTCGTCGCGGTCATCGAACACGTCAAACGAAACGCTCTCGCAGTAGGCCTTATCTACCCAGAGGTCATAAATGGTGGGGGCGTAAGTGTCCACGTAGGTATAACGTTCTTCATCCCACCTGCCGCTGCAAACCCTGCAGACCTTTTGACGAACACCATCGGCCTCAGGCGTGGCGGGCGTAACGATCTCATATTTCCACCTGCAGGGCTGGTGCTCCTGAGTCTTCTTGCAATACTTGCAGACCTTAACGTGGCTACCTTCGCCATTCGGCTTCCAGGCAGCGTTGTCGGCAACGGCATGGGGGCCCTGCTCGATCTTAACCTCGGCATCGGCAGACGCATTGTGGTTGCTATCCTCGGCAAAGCGGACGTAATACGTTCCCGACTTCGTAAGCCCGGTCAGTTTACCGTCAGACGGTATCTTCTGATAGCTCCCACTCGACCCGTGACGATATTCCATCGCCTTGGTCACGCCCGAGATAGAGCCGTCCTTGCTGCTGCACGTGGTCCAATTATTACCCACGAGCCCAGTCGGCGCCTTCTGATCGGCCTTGGAAATCTTCACAGTCGCGCTGCCCGTGACGGTCAGGTAGTCAGAAGCCGTCACACGATAGGATGTCGTGTGCTCGGCCGCATTGCGATAGGTCGGCTTGTCCGTCGTCCAATCACCGCCGTCTTCACGGTACTCAATTTTCATATCCGCCGGAACGGGGTCATTCTTAACGTTGACCGTAATGCCGTGCTCGTCGCCATCATAGGTGCCATCGAAGCCAGCGACCTCGAGGTCAAAGCGCGAAACGTCAACGATCTCCCATTTGAGCGTCAGAACACTTGTGGTGCCGCCATCGGTCGTGAAGTTGCCCTTACCGATGACAATGCACTCGTATTGCCCTGGCTCGGTCTGCTTCAGTCCGGATTCACTTCGAGCGCTGAGCTCGTAATCCTTGCCCTCAACGAGATCGACCCACTCGCCGGCGCCGTTCTTGAACTTTGCACTTTCAACGACAGGCTGATGTTCCTTGCCGTCATAGGCATACTTGCCCGCGCCCTTGCCGCCGTCTTTAAGGGTGAACTTGTAGGATTGATTCTTGACCAAGCGACGCTGCGAAATCTCAAAAGACTTCTTGCCCTCGAGCGTCTGACCAGAGGCAGTCTTAAAGCTCGTAACGACATAGTAGTAGCCGGCGTCCGTCGGGGCGCCCTTGAGCTTGGTGCCGTTTTTATATGCCTCGGCGTCCGCCTGGGACTTGCACTGATACCACGTGAATTCATCGCTGGCCGTCACGCCCATCTGCTCCAGATTCCACGCGCCGTCCTTGTTCAAAGCGATCTTGACCGGACAGCCGTCATAGACAAGCGCAGCGCTCTGAGAGCTCGTTGCCTTGGACATGGAGAGCTTGTACGTGGCCGTCAGGTACTTTTTGGGCTCGCCGTTCTCGTCCTTGCCATATTCGCACTCGCTGTTGCGGAACGGGCCCACGCACGATGCACGAACGCCCAAACCGTCAGCTTCGACCTTCCACTTATGCTGGTGAATGGTCTCGCGGAAGGTGAGGTCGCCGTTAAGGTTCACGACCTCGTACTTGTCGGAGTTGTCGTCGTTCTCGGACGAGCCGTCTGGCACAACGCCTTCGATCTTGTTGGATTCGCAGGTGCCAAGGGCACGCGACTTTACGCCATTACTGTCCGCAGTCTCCTCAATCGAGATCCAAACATTCTCTCCAAAGCCTCCGCGTACGGAGAAGTCAGACGCGATATTCAGCGCCGGGACGTTGGCATCGACACTCTTTTTCTTCGGGACATACAGGCTCTTGGCGGTTCCCGTAGCTTTATCAGCTTCAGTGTACTTGTCGCCATAATTAGTATCGTCGGCGTGGCTGTTCTTCCAGTAGCTCGCGATTTCCGGCGATCCATTGAGGGTAAGGGTCCCGGCGGCGTAAACCACGCACGTATTGCCGCGCGCGCCATAGCGAGAAATTTCGCCACCGTTTATGTTGCAGCGAGCGCTTCGTGCAACATTAAGGGCATCGACTGTCAAAGTGTTGTCGGCCGAGCTCGAACGCGTGCTGTGGAAGTTGCTCATCGTGCAGCTGTTGAGGTTGACCGTAGCGTTGGTGACGCCCATCACGCCGGCGACGGCATAGGTATTAAGAATAGAGGAGTTAGCAAAATAACGAGACGCTTCAACTGAGCTGTAGCTCTTGTTCGTCTGCCTGACGCCCAGGTTCTCCCCATTGCTGCCACTGAAGCTGCAATTGTTGAACGTCGCTGTCAACTTTGCGACAGCGCTTCCGTCTTTGGGCATCTTGAAACTGCTGTTGCCATCGACGGAAACAGCACCATTGAAGTCTCCGGACGTATCGTAAAACACACAGTCGGTAAAAGTCGCTGTGAAGGAGTTGGTATTGCCGCCAGTCGTACTCCGGCCCTCGCGGAAGAGGTGTACGGGGACGGCATACTCTTGGGCGTTGCCCGCCACTGCGCCCGATTTGCCAACATAGTCCTGGATCTTAAGTTTTTCGAACTTGGCGGTCAGCTCGCCCTCGGCGCTGCCCAGGGAAATCGCAGGCACCTTTTGGTTAACCCTACTGCTGTACGAGAGGAAGAAGTTCTGAGAACCGTCGCCAATCCCCAGATTAACCGAGATGTCTCCCAAAGCATTTTTGTAGCCACCGTCGTAATAACGGTCGGTCAAAAAGCCGCTTACGGACTGACGCCCTCCATTCTGATCATGAAAGCTGACGCACGGGTTGTTGATACCGATGAACTCGATATTGCTGCCCTGTTTAATGTTGAACAGCCATCGAGTTTGCCCAACTAACGAGTTCGTACTGCCGTTCACGTAGACCGTGCCATCAATGTAAATCGTCACGGGGTTATACGAAGTCGCGTTCGGAACGTCGATGACGTAGCCCGAGGAGGGTGTGGTCTGTTTTTCGCTCGTCCTGAGCACATAGCAACCAGGCTCGGTGATTTTAACGGGCTCTTTGCCTGCCTGTCCAAGCGACAGAACTTGCGTATTAGCAGGTACCTGTGTCTCGGCACTGGCCACGGCCGGCGTCGCCACGAGTGCGCATGCTACGGTGGCGATACCCAGCAGACGCGTCAACGCAGCGCGCATCCCCATCTTCTTCTCCCTCATCGTTCAGCTCCCTTGCCCCTATGCTTTCGCGATGTCCGATATCGCTTGGCGCTGGCGGCCGGCATGGCCCCTCGCCAGCCGCCAGCTCAAATCGACATATATATCCACCTGGTATTGTGCAACCGCATGTTTTGACACCCTGCCGCTCGGCGCGAGTTGCGCACCGTGGGGCGCAAATGGAACGCACCCCCGCGGGTGGCGCGTGCACGATGTGGCAAAATCGAGGTACTAAGGGGGCCCGATATGCTCAAAATCATCGCCTGCGACGACGACGTCGCCTTTCTAGATAACCTGCACCGCATGATCAACCGCTGGTCGGCCGAGACGGGTACGGCGG
>USNA01000026.1 GCA_900555955.1 uncultured Collinsella sp.
CGCCGCGATGTCGTTATGGGCTGTATCGGGGTTGGCCTTGCCGCGGGCGTCTTCCGTCTTGCCGAATACCAGATCGTGAATGCTGACAAGCTGCGCGAGCGTGCGGACGCGCGTCGTCTGCTTTCACAGACGCTCTATGCCAAACGTGGCACTATCTACGACCGCAACGGCAACGTGCTGACGTCGTCGGTCGAATGCCGCAATGTCGCCGTGAACCCTCAGCTTGTCGAGGACGTCGACAAGACGGTCTCGGCGCTGGTCAAGGCTACCGGTATTGATAAAAAGACCTGCCGCAAGCTGGTGCTGTCTGATGGTTTCTGGGTGTATATCAAGCGCCAGGTCGACGAAGATGACGCTGCCGCCCTGGAAAAGAAGAATCTACCCGGCGTGCTCTTTGAGCAGGCGATGAAGCGGGTTTACCCGTATGGAAACCTGGCTTCTCAGCTGCTGGGCGTCGTGAACGTGGACAACGCTGGCCTGACGGGACTCGAAAAACAATACGATGAGCTTCTGACCGGAACGAATGGCTCTCTTGTGCGCGAGCGCGCAAGAGATGGCGGCTACATCGCGGGCGGTGCCTATAAAAAGGTTGCCGCGATCGATGGCGTGGATATCGTGACGACGATCGACGTCAACATTCAGCGCGCCGCGGAAGATGCCTTGGCCGAGGCGGTCGAGAAGACGAAGGCCAAAAACGGGTCGGCCCTGGTGACCGACCCGACGACTGGAGAGATCCTGGCCGCCTGCTCGTATCCGACCTACGACCAGACCAATTTGGAAAACGCCAAGACCGAGGACATGAACCTTCGTCTGGTGACGGATGCCTACGAGCCCGGCTCGGTCTTTAAGACGCTGGTTGCGGGCGCCGGATTTGATTTGGGCGTTGTGCGCCCGAGCACATCGTTTGAGGTTCCCGCGAGTATCAAGGTGGGCGACGATACCGTTACCGATGCCGACAAGCGTGACTACACCATGACAATGGACGTACGCGAGATGATGCGCCGTTCGTCCAATGTCGGTTTTGTCCTGGTGGGGCGCAAGATCGGTGCCGATGATTTTGCCACCTATGTGGACAAGTGGGGTATCGGTCATAGCTCCGGTGTCGATTTTCCGGGTGAGAGTCTGGGCATCGTCAAGGAGCGCGACCAGTACGATGGTGCCACCTTGGGTGCTATGAGCTTTGGCCAGGCGCTGTCCGTCTCGCCGATTGAGGTCGCACGTGCCGTGGGCGGCATCGCGAACGGCGGCGTGATGATGACTCCGCACTTCTATAAGTCGAGCAAGGGCGATGAAAAGGATTGGGGCGAGGGGGATCGCGCGATTTCCGAGGAGGCCGCCTCGCAGGTGACATCGTGTATGCAGACGGTCGTTGCCGAGGGAATGGGCGTTGGCGGCGCGGTGGACGGCTACGACGTGGCGGGCAAGACCGGTACGGCCGAGCGCGCCGATGAGAACGGCGGCTACCTCAAAGAGAACTACATGTCGTCTTTTATGGGGTTTGCCCCGGCGCAGTCGCCCAAGGTCCTGTGCTATATCACCCTTGACGGAACCCCGTCAGGCTCCGATGCCGCCGCAGTGCCGTTCCAGTCCATTATGGCCAGTGCGCTTGACGTATTGGGTGTCCCGCGCACCAAGTAGGGGGTTACTATCTATGAAATGGCCAGTCGGTTAATCCGGGTTGTTCACATGCCCTGCACCACGCATAGGCGGCGCTGGGATACAATACGCCGATAGCATTATTAGGTTTACAGGGGAGCTGCAATGATAGAGATCGCCGTCAACAACCTCGCGGCCGCAACAGGGGCCCGAACCGTGACGGGAGAAGCCGATCGGGTATGCCGCGGTTGCGTTATCGACTCACGCCAGGTTGAGGAGGACACGATATTCGTCGCCTTCCCGGGTGAAAAGGTCGACGGCAACGATTTTGCTTCCCGTGCCATCGAGTCGGGTGCCGGCGCCGTCGTGATGACGCGCGAGCCCGATGCCGAGCTGCTTTCGCTGGCCCATGAGAAGGGCTGCGCCATCCTGCATACCGATGACCCCGAGGAGTTTTTGCTGCGCCTGGCTCACGCTTATCGTTTGGAGCTTGGCTGCCTGGTAATTGGTATTACCGGCTCTATCGGCAAGACGACGACCAAGGACGTGCTCGCCGCGGTGCTCGCCAAGCGCTATCGCGTTTGGGCCACCAAGGGTAACTACAACAACCTGATCGGTATGCCGCTCACGGTGCTGGCGGCCCCTGCCGACACCGAGGTTCTGGTGCTCGAGATGGGCATGAACCATTTCCACGAGATTGAGCGCATGTCTCAGTCCGCCAATCCCAACCTTGCCATTGTGACCAAGATCGGCACCTCCCATATCGGTATTCTGGGCAGTCGCGAGAATATCGCTCGTGCCAAATCAGAGATTGTTGGCGGCATGTGCGCCGCCGGTGACCTTCTCCCGTTGTTGGTTTTGGGTGGCGAGGACGACTTTACCCCGTTCATCCGCGACACCTTTGCCGCGCCTGCGGGCGTCGACGTGATGCTTGCGGGCGTCTCGGACGACGATGAGGTCCGTGCGCGCGACATTCGCATTGACGACGAGGGGCGCCCGGTCTTTACGCTCGATTTTGGCTCGGGCGAGACCATCGACACCCTGCTTGCCATTCCCGGCGTGCAGTCCGTTCCCAATGCCGTCAAGGCCGCGGCGGTTGCCCATCGCCTTGGCGTGACGCCCGAGCAGATCGATGCCGCCTTTAGGGGTCTCACGATTACCGGGCATCGTCAGGAGATCAAGCGCGCCAAGAGCGGTGCTCGCGTCATCGATGACTCATATAACGCCAGTGCCGAATCGATGGCGGCGGGCCTCGACCTGCTGTGCTCGCTTTCGTGCACGGGTTCGCGCATGGCCGTTCTAGGAGAGATGGGCGAGATGGGCGACGAGGCCCCTCGCATGCATGAGCTGGTGGGCGCCTATGCGGCGGCCAAGAAGCTCGATATGCTCGCATGTGTCGGCGGTGAGCTTGCCCAGCGTATGGCCGAGGCCGCGCGCATGATGGGTATGGATGAGGACCGCATTCAGGTGTTCTCCGACTATCAGCAGGTGCTCGACCGTATGGGCGGCGCACTTGAGCAGCATGATGTCGTGCTGGTCAAGGGCTCACGCTTCGTTGAACTCGATCGCTTTGTGGAAGGTGTGTGCTAGTCCATGTTCGGCAATCCTTCGTATCCTACGTACCAGGCATTTTTGGGATTGGGCATCGCCGCCGTCATCGCGATGCTGCTTATGCCGTGGTGGATTAAGCTCCTGAAGGTCGAGGGCATCGGCCAGCAGGTTCGCGCCGATGGCCCCAAGCGTCACCTGATTAAGCAGGGCACGCCCACCATGGGTGGCGTCATCATCCTGGTTGCCGTTTCGCTGACGTGCCTTTTGATGGGAAAGCTCACCACCGAGCTCGTGCTTGTGCTGCTCGCCACGCTGGCAACCGGCGTTCTTGGCCTCATCGACGACCTGACTTCTGTCACGCACGGCCGCTCGCTCGGCCTGACGCCTCACGCCAAGATGATCGGCCTCACCATCATTTGCGTTACCTTTACCGTGCTTGCCGTCAACTGGTGCGGCGTCGCCCCCGAGATTCGTTTCCCCGGTGGCCTGACGATCGACCTTGGTGTGCTCTCGACCACCATTTGCGGCCTCTCTTTTCCGTGGCTCTACCTTGTCTTTTGCTGGCTGATGATCGCGGGCCTTTCCAACGCCGTAAACCTCACCGACGGCTTGGACGGTCTTGCCGGCGGCACCTCCATGATCGCCATGCTGGCCATGGCTGCCATGGCGTTTTTGCACGGCGATGTGAACCTGTCCATCTTCTGCACGGCGTGCGCCGGCGCCTGCCTGGGATTTTTGTGGTTCAACTGCTATCCGGCGAGCATCTTTATGGGCGATACCGGCTCGCTTGCCCTGGGTGCCGCTTTTGCCTGCACCTCCATCATGACCAACACCGAAGTCGTTTCCCTCATCATCGGCGGTCTGTTTATCGTCGAGACCCTGTCGGTCATGATCCAGGTCGTCTATTTCCACTTTACGCACAAGCGCGTCTTCCTTATGGCGCCCATTCACCATCATTTCGAAAAGAAGGGCTGGGCCGAGACCAAGGTCGTCATCCGTTTTTGGATTGTCGCCGCGGCCTTCGGAGCCCTGGGCCTCGCGTTGTTCTTCCAGTTGGGATAGTGGTCTTTCATGCCTCTTGCTGATGTCTTTAGCCTGCTCGTTTTGGGCCAGGGTAAGTCCGGTCTTGATGTCGCTCGCTGGGCGCTTGCGCATCCCGAGCGCGTGAGTGCCGTTACCGTTTACGGTGGCGGCACGTCCGAGCCCAACGATGCCACGCGCTCGCTCGAGGCACACGGGGCATCGTTTGTCTACGGAACCGAGCAGGTCGAGGGCGCGTTTGATGTATGCGTGACGTGTCCGGGCATCTCGGAGTTCTCGGCATTCTTTAAGGCTGGCCGTGATCACGCTGCCCAGATTATGGGCGAGCCCGAGTTTGCCTACCGCCTGTCTCCCCAAAATTGGATTGCCATTACGGGCACCAACGGCAAGACGACAACTACGTCGCTGACCGATTACCTGCTTAAGGCAGCGGGCGAGGCGAGCGTTGCTGTCGGCAACATCGGCGAGCCTCCGGTGAACGAGATCGACGGCCGTGCGCATAACGAGTGGTTTGTGGCGGAGCTTTCGAGCTATCAGATCGCAACGACCCAGGAGCTTCACCCCCGTGTGGCGGTGCTGCTCAACATTACCCCCGATCATCTGGGCTGGCATAAGAGCCATAAGAACTATGCGCTCGCCAAGATTAAGCTCTTCGAGAATATGGTCGACGATGACCTGGTGATTGTTGACGTCGAGGATGCCGGTATCCACGAGTTCGATGAGTACATCTATGTTCCGGGCCGTCGCATCTGCAAGGTTGCTTTTGACGAGCCTGCGGGCGAGGACGCCGCATTTGTTCGCGATGGCAAGATGGTCATTCGCCTGAAGGGCGTCGAGACCCCGCTCGTCGATACGTCCGAGCTTAAGATTTCGGGCCATCACAATGTAATCAATGCCCTGTGTGCTGCCACGGCGGCCCTGACGGTCGGCGCCGATGTTGACGGTGTGTGTCGCGGCCTGGTCTCGTTCCAGCCGCTGGAGCACCGCGTTGAGCCCTGTGGCGAGATCGATGGCGTGCGCTATGTTAACGATTCCAAGGCAACGAACACCGATGCGGTCGAAAAGGCCCTGACGGCGTTTCCCGATGACGATGTGATCTTGCTGCTCGGCGGTCACGATAAGGGCACGCCGCTCGAGTCCTTTGCCCGCGTTGTGATGGATAACGTTCGCTCGGTGGTCTGCTTTGGCGACGCGCGCGAGCGCTTTACCGCCGCTATGGACGCGGCGGATGTCGACGGTGATGTCGATATCGCCCAGGCCGACGACCTGCGCGATGCCGTGGACGTTGCCCGTTCGCTTTCGAGTCGCGGCGATGTGATCTTACTGTCGCCCGCCTGCTCTTCGTTCGATGAGTTCTCGGGCTACGAGGAGCGCGGTCGCGTGTTTAAGGACTATGTGGCCCAGCTTGCCGCTGCGTCCAATACGCAAATGGAATAGGGGTTGCCGGTGAGAGAGGAGAGCCCCCGACAGAATATGAGGAGGCCCGACTCGGACCGTGCTTCCTCGCAGTGCATCACGCCGCGCGCCGGTCGTCGCACGCAGGGTATCGGCGAACGTTATATCGCCGGCGTCCCCGCACGTATCATGCGACCCCGCCTGGTCTTTTTGACCTGCCTGTTCTCGCTGGTCTGTTTTGGCCTGCTTATGGTGTACTCGGCTTCTTCAGTCGAGGCGCTTCACGAGAACGACTCCGCGACCTACTTTTTGTTCCGGCAGTTTATGTTCACTGTCGTCGGTGTTGCTGCCCTCGAGTTCATCGCGCGCGTTGCACCCGATAGCTGGTTTGGCGAAGGGGCGCTTAAACTTGCCCTTATCGCTATGATGATCTTGCTGCTTGCGGTGTTCCTCTTTGGTAGCGGCAGTCGTGGCGCTACGCGTTGGCTGAGCATTGCCGGCATTCAGTTTCAGCCATCGGAGTTTCTCAAGCCGTTTGCCATTGCCTATTCTGCCATCATGCTCGATCGCGTGTTTTCGCCCGGCGGTAACATCAATGAGTTCCTTAAGGGCATGGGCTTATATTTGGGCATATCGCTCGTCTTGATTTTTATTCAGCCCGACTTTGGCACCATCCTGATTATTCTGTTGACGATCATGTGCATGGCGCTCTTTGCCGGCCTTGACCCAAAATTCATTATCGGTGCGATTCTGGCTGGCGCCGTCATCATCGTGATCGCTCTTGTCGTCGAGCCGTACCGTATGGTGCGCATTCAGGTTCTCTTGAACCCTTGGGCAGATGAATATGGAGACGGGTATCAGGCAACGCTCGCCATTATGGCGTTTGCTTCGGGCGGACTGTTCGGCCGCGGTATCGGCAACTCAACCATGAAGTACTCGTATTTGCCCGAGGCACACAACGACTACATCCTGGCCATCATTGGCGAGGAGGTTGGCTTTTTGGGGACGCTGCTGTTTTTCTTGGTGTTTGCGATGCTGATCTACTCGGCGTTTCGAATTGCCGAGCAGGCTGCCAATCGTCGCGGGGCGCTCATGGCTTCGGGCTCTGCGGTTATCCTCGCGGTGCAGTTTTTGATCAACGCGCTGGGTATTCTCAACGTGTTTCCTATGACGGGTAAGCCGCTGCCGTTCATCAGTTATGGCGGCTCGTCGATTATCGTGTCGCTCATGCTCGCCGGGCTTATTTTGCGCGTCTCGCACGAGAGCGCTCGACGCGATGAATACGATCGTCGTCGCGATAGCTTTGCCGTTATGGACGAGAGCACCGCCGGTGTTCCCCATACACGTGGGGAGCGCTCGTCGCGTGGCGGTTTTACCGTCTTGAAAGGTTTTGCTTCCGGGTGACCACGGTCAAAACTGCACTGAAGTGTTTTGCTGCGGCGTCGGATGCCCGTCCGCGACCGGCGCCGCAGAGTCGCCCGCAACGACCTACGCCGCGCAATACGGGTGGCGGATATAATCGGATCGACTTGAATTCGGACCCGTCGGCGCGCTTGCGCACCGACGACCAGGGGCCGCGCGTACGAAGGGACTACCATGACCGATAAGATGACCGTTGCTATCGCAGCCGGCGGCACGGCGGGACATATCAACCCCGCGCTCGCCTTGGCCGAAGAGCTGCGTGACCGTGGTCACCACGTTGTGTTCGTGGGCCAGTCGCGCAAGCTCGAGGGTCGTCTGGTCCCCGACGCTGGGTTTGATTTTGTGCCCATTACGGTCACGGGCTTCGACCGCTCCCGCCCTTGGACGGCGCTCACCTCGCTGTGGCGTGTCAACAAGGCCAAGCGTGCGCTCGCCAGTCATTTCTCAAAGGTCGGAAAGCCCGATGCCGCCATCGGTTTTGGTGCCTATGTCGAGGTTCCGCTGCTGGGGTGGTGCAAGGGCGCGGGCGTTCCGTATCTGCTGCATGAGCAGAACTCTGTTCCGGGCCTGGCCAACAAGATGATGAACTCCCACGCCGCCCGCGTGTGCATCTCGGTGCCGGCAGCGCGTTCGGTCTTTGAGCGCGAAGGTGACCCTGACCACGTGCTCATGACCGGTAACCCCGTACGTCGCTCGGTGATCGAGGGCAATCGCGCTCGCGGCCGCAAGGCACTTGGCGTTCCCGAGGACGCTACGCTGCTGCTCGTCTTTGGCGGTTCACTTGGCGCCCAGCACCTCAACGAGCGCGTGGTTTCGCTCAAAAACGAGCTGCTTTCGCGCAAGAACCTCTATGTGTTGCATTCGACGGGTGCCGACGGCTTTGAGGAGACCGAGCGCGCTTTGGCGCTGACGCCCGAGGAGGCGAAGCGTTACCGCGTCCAGCCTTACATCGACAACATGGGCGATATGCTGGCTGCTGCCGATTTGGTGCTCTCGCGTTCGGGCGCATCGAGCGTGGCCGAGATCGCTGCGCTCGCCGTGCCTTCGGTGCTCGTGCCGTACCCGCATGCGACGGCCGACCACCAAACCACCAATGCCCGTTATCTGGTCGACGCCGGGGCCGGCGTGCTCTGCGCCGATGCCGATATCGACGGTTCTGCCTTTGCCGATGAGCTGCTGCACCTGGTCGATGACGCGGCGGCACGCGACGCCATGCGTCAGGCGGCGCGTGGTCTGGCTCAGGATAGGGCCGCCGCTCTTCTGGCGGATGCGGTAGAGGGTTTGCGTTAGTTAGACGGGATATCGTCGGTCGCCCTCGCGCTGATGCGGTAGGTGCGGTACAGTTAACGGGTTACAGGCAGTGTTTACGCAAGGAGTACACGAGCACATGGCTGATTCCCAGACTGCAACCTCCGCGCCCGAGTTTAAGAGCGCCCACTTTATCGGTATCGGCGGCGCCGGCATGAGTGGCATCGCCCTCGTTCTTCACGAGCGCGGTTATGCCGTTACCGGCTCCGACCTTAAGACGTCACGTTATATTCGCCAGCTTACCCGCGCTGGTGTGAAGGTGCATGTGGGCCATGAGGCCGCCACGATCGACGAGGTCAAGCCCGACGTGGTTGTTGTCTCCACCGCTATTCCGGAGTCCAACCCCGAACTCGTGCGCGCTCGCGAGCTTGGTATTCCCGTGTGGCCCCGTGCCAAGATGCTCTCTGCTTTGGGCCACGGCTACACCACCGTCGCTGTTGCCGGCACGCATGGCAAGACCACCACGTCTTCGATGTGCGCCACCATGCTCGACCGCATGGGCCTGGATCCGAGCTTCTTGATCGGCGGCATCGTCGAGGGCTATGACACGAACGGCAAGAACGGCTCGGGCGACTACTTTGTCGCCGAGGCCGACGAGTCCGACAGCTCCTTCCTGTTCCTGAACCCCAACGTGGTCATTGTGACCAACGTCGAGGCCGACCACCTCGATCACTACTCGGGTATCGAGGAGATCGAGGCAACTTTCGCCAAATTCATGAGCCTGGTGGGCGAGGACGGCACCGTCATCGTCTGCGGTGAGGACCCGCATCTGGTCGAGCTCGCCAAGTCGACGGGCCGTCACGTGCTTTCCTACGGCTTTGCCGAGAGCAACGACATCGTCTGCATGCACCCGGATGTCAAGGGCATCCAGAGTGACTTTATCGTTCGCTTTGAGGACGGCACTGAGCATGCTGTGGAGATCAAGAGCAATCCCGGTCGCCACAACATGCTCAACGCCACGGCGGTGCTCACCGTCGCCCATGTCCTGGGCCTTGACATCGACGCCGCCGCCAAGGCACTCTCGAGCTTTGAGGGCGTCCGCCGTCGCTTTACCCA
>USNA01000027.1 GCA_900555955.1 uncultured Collinsella sp.
GCAGTCGCCGGAGAAGATCCATCCCAAAAATCAGAGCGCGTTAGAACGTTCCGCCGCCGCCTCCGCCGACGCCGCCGCCTCCGCCGCCCGAGAAGCCACCGCCACCGCCGCCGCTCGAGCTATCGGAACTCGAAACCAGCTCACGGATGCTCTCGTGATACACGTCATCAAACGAATCGAGCGGCGACTCGGTACCGTAATGATGGTAGTACCACCAGTAGCAGGGGTAATTGTCGTAGAAACCATCGGCCTCGCGCACCTCGGGAGGAACAGCCTCGGCAAGCTGACGCAGGACTTCCTTCGAAACTCCCAGCGCCGCACCCATCACCAGAAGTTTATTCCACAGGACCAGATCGCCGGGAACGGCTTCCTTTAGACGCGTGAAATCCTCGAGCCAATGCTTAAGCGCCTTGCAGCGAGCCGCCACCTCGGCGCCCTCCGGCGTAAAGCGGCGGAACGTAAGGCCCACGCCAATACCCACCAGCACAATCGGCACCGAGATAACCGCGGCGACAATGTTCGCCTGCGCGCCGTCGGTAAAGAAGATGGATCCCGCGGGAACACAGGCGATCAGAATACCGAGAACCAGGCAAAACACCATTGCGACAATGCCGTCCGAGGCAACGTACTCGCTATCGGCCAGCTTGCCCTTAACGGTGTTCTGATAGTCCTCGAGCTTGTCGCCCACGGGCGTAGCGTGCTGCTTGACGTAGTGCTGCAGCTCGTCGAACGTGCGCGAGCGATCGCCGTTCTCGTCGGGCTTAGCACCGGCAAAGAAGACCTTGAGCACCATGCGGTCAATACCCTTGGCCGACTTCCAGCCCGCATCACTCACCGTCACGCGATACGTCTGCTCTTCTTTTTCACGCCCCAACAGACCTTTCTTGGCCTTGGTCACGGTCGCCTGCTCCAGCTTGATCACACGGTCGTCAGTGAGCTTCATAAGCGTGGCGATATATGCCTGATCGGGCACCTCGTTCCAACTCATGAGAGCCGAAAGCACGGCGGGATGGTCGGCCGAAGGCACATCGCGGAAATATTCGTCCTGGAAAAGCGGTTTGGGCTTGCGCTTGCGCAGCTTGAGCACAACGATTGTGCCGGTAAAGGCCACCGCCGCGACAACACTTAGCACGGCAAGTACATTGGCAATCATGCGAGCGTGAGCGCGGCGGGCGTTAGCTTCGTCGGCCCATTCCTTCTCTTCGCTCAGGATCGTTGACATGCGCTCTTCGCCCGAGGCGGCAAGCTGCGGCACCCAGTCGCTAGGGAAGGCGATGCGTGCCTCGGCGAATTCGCCCTGATGCACGCAGGGAATGGTATAGGTGACCATGGGTTCGTCCGCATCGAGCGATACGTCGCCCGTCAGCGGGCCGTGGCCCCATGCGCGGAAGTTATCGCCCTTGACGGCCGCCGTCCCAGCAGCGGCATTTGCGAAGTGCACTTCCATCTCGACGTCATCGGAATCCGCGGACCAGCCGTCGCCCACAAACTTCCAGTAGAGCTCGGCGGTATCGGCCCAGTTCATGACCGCACCGGTCATGGAATAACTCACGTAGTAGATTGCGCTGTCGCCGCTCTCGTGAGGGCTGAACACCTTAATCCTTACGCCGTCACCGGTCTGCTCGACCGTGTAGACGCCGTTGTCGCCTTTGTTTGCGCTGTCGACCTTGTTAAACGCGGTGTCGTCTTCCTCGACGTTCAGCACATTGACGCCCGCCGCGCCGCCCTGCTGGTTAGAGCCTGTATTGATCTCCCAAAACACGCCGTTGATGTCGTCATCGAAATCAAACTGGCGTCCCTCGACAACGATCAGCGATCCATCGGCCTCGACCGTGGCACTGATATAGGTTTGGGTCATGGAGTAGCCGTCGGCGTGCGCGGCGACAGGCAGCAGCAACAACGCAAACGCGACGAGCACGCAGACGGAAGTAAATCGCGCAAACAGGCAGCGCTGCCGGCTGACTTTGGCGGCGAGGGTGTTCATAGGCACATCCTTTGTCTGTAAAACCAACAGCGCCATTGTCCCACGTTTGCGGGTACGTATGACGAATATCTAGGCGACCGGAGTGCCAAACGGGATGAAAGTCACGCCCGCACCCCGACACCTAGAAAATGATCTATTGGGGACGGAGGAAAACGGATCATTGGGTTGAACCGACAGACAGCAACAAATTTGTTGTTTAGGACGCTCTTTGGCCGAATCCCGCGCCAACAATAGATACCACTTCACAGCTCCGTCACAGGTGTAGCGGCTTTGTGTGGGCGCGGCATGCGCTGATTGAGCCACCAGTCGAGGGGCATAAAGCAGTTGAGCGAAAACGGTTTGCCCCTTTGCCGTCCGCTCGAGGATCATGTCCCCCTTTTCCGCGGAAACCCCGGCAGTTGCGAAGAGCTGCCGGGGTTTCTGTTGTCTAAGGTGCCAAGTTGACGAACAGGGATCAAAGCACCGAGTCTGCAGCCCGCCATACGCAATGCGGGACCTCGACAACTTGCGGACCACGGTGACGCCTCCCCATCGCGCCCCGCGCTATACTCGTCCGCATGGATATCAAAACACGCAACATAGCAACGCCCGCCTCCGCCCCCGCACCTGTCGTGGGCCGTTTTGCCCCGTCGCCCTCGGGCCGCATGCACCTGGGCAACGTGTTCAGCTGCCTGTGCGCGTGGCTTTCGGCCCGCAGCCAAGACGGCAGCATCGTGTTGCGCATCGAGGACCTGGACGATCGCTGCAAGCGCCCGGAACTTGCCGCTCAACTGATTGACGACCTGGCCTGGCTGGGACTCGAATGGGACGAAGGCCCCTACTACCAGCACGATCGCCTCGACCTGTACGAGAGCGCCTTGCGCCAGCTGCAAGACGCCGGCCTCACCTACCCCTGCTTTTGTACGCGTGCCGAGCTCCACGCCGCGAGCGCGCCGCACGCCAGCGACGGCACGCCCATCTACCGCGGCGCCTGCCGAGGCCTTTCGGCCGAAGAGGGCGCCCGCCGCAGTGCCCTGCGCGCCCCGGCCACGCGCCTGCGCGTGCCCACCGTCGACGACCTCGCAGACGATGTGATCGAATTCGTGGACCGCACGTACGGGGCCCAATGCGAAGCACTCGCCACCGAGTGCGGCGACTTTTTGGTGCGCCGCAGCGACGGCGTGTTTGCCTACCAGCTGGCCGTGGTGGTCGACGACGCCGCCATGGGCGTCACCGAGGTCGTGCGTGGATGCGACCTGCTGGGCTCCACGCCGCGCCAGATCTACCTGCAGCGTCTGCTGGGACTTCCCACGCCGCACTACGCGCACATTCCGCTGCTCATGTCGCCGGATGGCCGCCGCCTTTCCAAGCGCGATCGCGATCTGGACCTGGGCGAGCTCCGCGCCCGCTTTGGCACACCCGAGGCACTGCTGGGCTGGCTCGCCGGGCAAACGGGCATCGCGCCGGACACCACACCGCGCTCTGCCAAGCAGCTGGTCGAACACTTTAGCTGGGATGTTATCCGTGCGCATCGCGAGAACATCACTGTAACTGCCGAGTAGCCAAACGCCTCGCCCCTACGCAACATCCCAGGGCTGGAGTTCGTCGCCCAGGCGAATGATGCAGTCGTAGAGCACGGTATGGCGCTCGGCCGGGTTGGCGTCGCGATGAAAATGGCCGTAGTACCAGCGCTTGTAATCCAAGCGGTCTTCCAGCTCATCGAAAAACGCCGTAAGCCGATCAACGTCGGGGCAATCCCAGCCGGGTGCCGGATAGAGCGTGGGCGAAAGCATGCGCGTAGAGCAGGTGTGGGTGATTACGTAGTCGACCTTCCAGCCCACGCTGTCGAGCTTTGCCCGCGCCTCCTCAAAGTTGCGCTCATCCGGCAGCTCCTGCGGCCACCAGCTGGAATACGGGATGCGGTATTCCTTATCCACGCTCGTGGCGCCGCCCATGGTAAAGATCGTTGAGCCGTCAAGCTCAAAAAACTCGCCGCGCGTCAGGCGCCGTATGGGGGAGGTATCCGACAGACGCTGCGTCAGCCCACCGTGCCACAGCTCCATGGGTCGCTCCGCCCAGTGATCAAAACGCTCGTGGTTGCCGTCAACAAACAGCACGGTATAGGGACGCGACTCCAGCCAAGCGATATCGGCGCACTCCTCGGCAGAGAAATCCCACGGAAAGCCAAAGTCGCCCGCGACAATCAGATAGTCGTCGCCCGTCAGACTATCCCCAAGCTCCCAGTCGCGCAGCTTTTGCATGTCGAGGCCGCCGTGAATGTCGCCCGTCACATAGACCGTCATCGGATTACCACTTCCCTGTAAGTCGCTAGCCCGCATTTTGCACGATCACCAAGCTAACCGTTCCAGCCCTTCCATCCCTTAGGGCTTACCCTTCATTCTTCCATCCAAACGGGTCAAGCACCCAAAAAATCAGATCGAGCACGCCGCCGGTCATCATGGCGCCGGCAAGGGCCATGCAAACGTGCAGAGAGCCGACACTTCGGAGCACGTCGAACGGCCCCAGAACAGCCAGCAGCGCGACCGCTGCGCCGACAAGGCACAACGCGAGGCACGGCCCCGCGTCCTTGACGCACTTCTTTGCGAGATGCTTGGTGTTGTCACTCATCAATATCAAACTCCTTAGAGGGTCGTTGTTCAGATGCATGCCGCCGCGGCGGAGCATGGCGGCAGGGCAAGTGTCACATGCCG
Organism: uncultured Collinsella sp.; assembly: GCA_900555955.1. Classification (GTDB taxonomy): domain Bacteria; phylum Actinomycetota; class Coriobacteriia; order Coriobacteriales; family Coriobacteriaceae; genus Collinsella. The sequence continues at coordinate 4,675 of USNA01000027.1, forward strand.
TGCGGACACAGCTGAAAGCCCCCGCGCAAAAAACAGCGCGCCGCAGGATTCGTATCACCTGCGGCGCACCGAAAATGATCCGCTTTCCTCCGTCCCCAACGGATCAGCTGAGTTGGTGCCGCTTGACGGAGAGGAAGGAGCCGGCGGCGTCACGAGCTGCGGAAATGTCGCTAGGCATAGGAGACAGACGCGCGCCAAACGCCCTAAGCCCCCAACCTACCCATTAAGAAATCGACTGCAGAAACGATTTTGATACCGTCGATGTCGGTCGGATGGCTCCCCTGACGAACGACGATGATCTTCTCGTAACCGCCGGTAATCTTCTCGAGCGATCTGAGCTCAAATGGACGCAGCTCGCGCTTACGCGTCACCTCCTCGTCAATCGACTCTGTGACTGGACGTCACGGAAGGCTATCAGCTATTCGAGATATTGATTTCTAGGAACCATCTGGTTCTCCGTTGCTCGTCCCAATCTGCAAGTTTTTCTCACGTAGCGACAAGAACTTGCATATCCGTCCGCGGCCATTTGCAGTCGGATTCCGGCGAAGCCATGACGAGCAGCTTGCCACATGGCCGACACAGAGCCATGGCATGCACGGAATCTTGGGGGCAGGGCTTCTCCCAGCAGCCTATAAGACAAAAACACATGCATATAGATAGAGAGAAGCCCAGCAAGACACGGCGCCAAGGCCGCAGCCACAAACTTGAGTGGCCGATAGTCTAAAAATCACATACGCCCAAAACACGAACGATCGATCTGTTATCCTGGCGCCAACATAGTCTTTCGAAAGGTTTGGCCGGGATGACTACGCAGCAGCAGATTGATATTGAATTCGACTCGCTTGCACGCGAGAACGATTCACCCATGCTCATCGCCAACTCGAAGGCGACAGGCGGAACACTACTATCCGTTATCAAAGAGCAGCTCTCAACCTGCAGCTCTTTTGACTTTTGCGTAGCGTTTGTTGCAGACGGCGGCCTTCAAATCCTGGTCGAGGCATTCCAGGAGCTCAAGCAGCGTGGCATTAAGGGCAGACTGCTCACGTCCACCTATCTCAACTTCAACTCACCCGATGCCTTTCGCAAGCTCCTGGAATACGACAACATGGAAGTTCGCGTATTCCAGGGTAATTTGCATGCCAAGGGATACATTTTTGATAAGGGCGAAACCAGCACGGTCATCATCGGCAGCTCGAACATGACGCAGACCGCCCTCACCTGTAATAAAGAATGGAACGTGCTGTACCAGACTGTCGAGAACAGCCGCCTACTCGGTGAACTGAGGGGTGAGTTCAATTCGTTGTGGAACGACACCTCAACCGTTTTGCTTTCTCAAAACTGGATTGAGAACTATGCCGCATATCGATCGGCACGTCCGCCAAAGCCCAAATCGAAACCGACATTCAGATCTGCTGAAACGCCGGCGCAGAATGACCTCGAAGAAATCAAGCCCAATAAAATGCAGCAGCGCGCCCTTGAGGCGCTCGGTGTAATCCACCGCAAGGGCGAGACCCGCGCCCTGCTGGTCTCGGCAACCGGCACCGGCAAGACCTTCCTTTCGGCGTTCGATGTGCTCGCAACTAGACCCCGGCGCGTCCTCTTTCTTGCGCACCGCCGGCGCATTATCGACGCCTCCCGCGCAAGCTACGAACGCCTCTTAGGTAGTACCTATACGTTCGACACCTATCAAACTGGCAAGAATATAAGCAATGCTACCTGCGTGTTTGACATGTGTTCTTCGGTCGCCAAACATCTGAGCGATTTCCGCTCCGATGAGTTCGACTACATCGTCATCGACGAGGCCCACCGCACGGGATCTCAGGGCTACCAATCCATCATGTCGCACTTTACGCCTCGGTTTTATCTGGGCATGACCGCTACACCCAATCGCACCGACGGCTATGACGTCTTTGCCCTTTTCAATCACGTCATCGCGTTCCAAATCACGCTGCAGGATGCTTTGGCCGAGGAGATGCTTGCCCCCTTCCATTATTTTGGCATTCACGATCTGGAGATTGACGATGAGACAATCGAAGATACCGCCCTGTTCGGGCGCTTGACGTCCGATGAGCGCGTGCGTCACATCACCGAGAAAATCGAAGAGTATAGCGTCACCAAAAGCAACCGCAGGGGCTTAATTTTCTGCAATCGAAACGCCGAGGCAAAAGAGTTGTCATGCAAATTCAACGCTCTCGGATATCGAACGACTGCGATTAGCGGTCAAGATTCCGATGAGGTCCGCGATGCCGCGATCAGCCGACTTGAAGCCGGCGAGCTCGAGTACATTTTCTCGGTCGATATCATGAACGAAGGCGTCGACATCCCCTCGCTCAATCAGATCATCATGCTTCGACGCACCGACTCAGCAATCATCTTTATTCAACAGCTCGGACGAGGTTTGCGCCTAAATGATGGTAAGGAATACGCACTGGTACTCGACTTTATTGGCAATTACCAGAGCAACTTCTTGGTGCCCATCGCGCTTTCGGGTGACAAGACATACAACAAAGATCGCCTGCGTCGTCTCGTCCAAGAAGGCGATTCGGCGATACCCGGATGCTCGACCGTGAGCTTCGACCGCATTTCCGAGGCACGAATCTATAAGGCAATCGACGGTGGCAACTTTACCTCCGCCCGCTTTTTGAAGAACGAATATCTCGACTTGCGGCAGAAGCTCGGAAAGATCCCCTCGCTGCTCGAATTTGATCGCAACGGCTCTATCGACCCGCTACTCATCTTCAAAAGCAGCAAGTCCTACCACGATTTTCTTTCCAAATGTGAGCCGAACTACACGGTCCAGTTTTCCTCGGACCAGACCAAAATCCTCAGATTTATCTCTCAAAAACTTGCCGCGGGCAAGCGATTCGAAGACCTCTATTTGCTTCAAACGCTCGTCGAAGCCGGACACGAGGGCTACCGGCATATGCGCGAGGCTGCGCTTAGGAACTACCGCGCACAGCTTAAGGACAGCGCCGTTAGGTCGGCAATCGCAGTCCTTAAGGGCGACTTTGCCACTCCTAAGGATTTCGTTTCCCTGCTTATTGACGATGGAACCGGACCTCGTCTGACCGAAGCTTTTGCGACCGCCCTGCGCAACGCAGAGTTCAAGCGTCAGATTCTCGAGGTGCTGGATTTTGGTATTGCGCGCAACCGACTCGACTATGCCGAGACGTACGAAAACACAAATTTCGTTCTCAACGCCAAGTACACGTACGAGGAGGTTTGCCGTCTGATGAACTGGCAAAAGAACATCAACGGCCAAAACCTTGGCGGATACTTCTACGATGAAAAGACCAATACATTCCCCGTGTTTATTAACTATGACAAGGCGCCCGACATTAGCGAGTCCATTCAGTATGAAGACCGCTTTGTTTCGCCGAGCAGGCTTATCGCAATCTCCAAGGGCAACCGTACGCTCAACTCTCCCGAGATTCTGCGACTGCAGGCATGGCCGGAAAACGGCCTGAAGACGTATTTGTTTATGCGAAAAAACAAGGACGATAAGGGTGGCAAGGAGTTCTATTTCTTAGGCGAAATGCATCCGACCGGCGAGTTCGAAGCTATTAAAACTAAGAGCGGCGACAACGCCGTCGAAATCGAATATGAGCTCAATGCGCCCGTGAGGCAGGACATTTACGAGTTTATGCTCAGCGATTTGAGCGAGGCCGAGTAACAAAAAGGAGCGGGCCGCCATGTGGCGCCCGTTCCTTTCTTACACAAGCCCGAGTTTCTTTTCGAGCTCCTTAACGACTTTAACGTCTGCCGGAAGCCAATCGACATCCCACAGGTTATTGGTATCAAGCCATTTCATATCCTCGTGAGCATGCTCTTTGAACTCCCCTGAAAGGATGTTAGCTAGGTAGCACTGCATCGACAGGTGGAACGTCTCGTAATCGTGTTCGACCGTGCAAAGATAGTCGAGGTTACCGATCGTGACCTCAAGCTCTTCTTGAATTTCGCGTACGATTGCCTGCTCGCCGGTCTCGCCCGGCTCGAGCTTGCCGCCCGGAAACTCCCAGCCGTCTTTAAACTCGCCATAGCCGCGCTGGCAGCTCAGGATTTTCCCGTCCTTCTGAATAATCGCTGCTGCAACATTGATTGATTTCATAACTAGCCATCACCTCTCCAGTTGAGCCCAACCAGTATAGGTGATCGACCGCCCGCCATGTCCCAGTCGCCTGAAAACCACCTGCTCGACCAACCCTTAACGCCGTTTTGCACCGGCGCCCCATCCCCCGCTATCGAGGTCTAATACTTTTCCGCTGTTAGCGCCGGGCGATTTTAGCCGCTAATAGTCAAACGATTTTGACCAATCCCG
>USNA01000028.1 GCA_900555955.1 uncultured Collinsella sp.
AGAGGACGGGGCCGAGGACGGCTAAATCAATTTGCGAAAGAATCTTGACGGTACCGCATCCTGTCGTTAAATCCGGAATACGCGCAGAAATTCAAAAGGATTCAAGAAGGGGACGTTCGGGATGCCGATGATCTTGTCGCGGAGCTGATAAGGGGAGGCATCCTAGTCAATGAGGAGAGGGACGAGCTTGGGGAGATCAGGTTGCAAAGTCGCGCCGCGCGCTTTGCGAATACTGCTCTGTCCCTTACCATTGCGCCAACGATGGCTTGCAACTTTTGCTGTCCCTACTGCTATGAAAAGGGACAGGCGTACACGACGATGGGCGAGGAGGTTTTGACACAGCTCTCCAAGTTCGTGAAAGATTACTATCCTGGTATCGCAAGTCTCTCAGTTGGATGGTACGGCGGCGAGCCTCTGCTCGGAATGAAGATGATCGAACGGATTACGTCGGATCTGAAAGATGTCGTGGGGCCAACGTGTGAATATTCCGCATCGATAGTGACAAATGGCTATCTGCTGACGCCTGATGTTGCAAGGAGGCTCGCGGCATGTGGTGTGACGAGCGCGCAAGTGACTATAGATGGATCGAAGTCGGATCACGATTCGAGAAGGATTCTTCACGACGGAAGCCCTACATACGAACGTATTCTCAAGAACGTCAAAGAGTGTGCCGACATCATCGATATTTCGATAAGGAGCAACGTCGACAAGACCAACATCGAGGCCGCTCAAGAGCTATTGGATTATCTCGAGCTAAATGGCCTGATGAATAAGGTTCACTTCTATTTAGCCCCTGTTGACGATATCAATCAGGTATGTGCGAACGACAGCCACTGCTTTACTGTAAAAGAGTTCTCGTATGAGGAGACTGAGTTTTATAAAAGGGCAATTGCGCGGGGCTTCAAAGTTCAACCTTTTGGTGGGACGAATTTCGGGATATGTTGCGCCGTTGGAATCAACTCGTACGTGGTTGATCCCGTCGGAGATTTGTATAAGTGCTGGGATGACATTGGAATGAAGGAGCGGAGGGTCGGAACTATTTTCGAGCCGCCAATGTTGAGCAAGAACATGATTAACTGGATGGCATATGAGCCGGATGACCCGGAATGCCAAGAGTGCTTTGCTTTTCCCATGTGCATGGGAGGGTGCCCCAACCACGCCTTAAACGGTGAGGGGAAACGTTGCGTTTCCTTCCGGTATGATGCCGAGCAAAAAATGCTGCTCTCCCAGATGATGAATACGGCAAAACGGGGTGCGGGGCAAAATGAGGCTGATGCTTAATCTCTGTAGAAAATATATACTGGGCGGTCGATTCTACGCCTATCTTGTCGTAACAGTTTTGGTCGGGCTGCTTGCGCTTGCGGGTCCCTTTCTTACCGGCATAGTGGTAAACCGATTGGCGATGCCGGCCAGCGCCGATCTTGCCGCCGTTCTCGTTTGTTGCCTTATTTTGGTTGCGGTCCAAGCGGTTCGAGCGGGACTAGTGTATTGCTCAGAGATGCTGTACATCAACCTTCAGTCGCATGCGGGGTTCGGCTTAAATGCGGATACGCTTGAGCACGTGAAGCACCTTCCCCAGGCATTCTTCGAGGGCTTCAACGCGTCGTATTATAACCAGCAAATCAATCACGACGCTAATGACCTTGTCATCTTCGTAATCAACTCGGTTGTGGGGGTTTCAAGCAACGTTATCACCCTTTTGTCCGCCCTGTTTGTTCTCGGTAGCCTGAATATCAAGTTGAGTGTGGTCTGCCTTGTTCTTGCGGCAGCGAGTGCCGCTTTTTATGCGGTTTCACGCGCAAGGCTGTTTGAGAGAAGTTTTGACGTACAAGAGCAGAGCGCGAGGTTTTTTTCCTGTCTACAAGATCAGTTGGAGAAAGTTGATTTCATCCGCAAACATGCTTTGTTCGATAGGTCCCGCGCTGTACTGGTCGAAGCTTTTAATGGGCTCTATCCAACGATGAGAGCAAATCAGGAAGTAGGGTCTAGATTTACCTTTGGCAACGCGTTGGTCGCTTCCGCCGCTCAAGGATGTCTTCTTGCTGTGGGCGCGGTTGAAGTGATGGGCGGGAGACTGTTGCCTGGTTTTCTCGTGACTGCTGTTGGATATTATTCGAACTTAAGCTCAGCGGTACAGTATTTGTTGGGCTGGGGAAGGGATTACCAGACTAATCGCGTATGCTATGAGCGGCTGAAAAGAATTTGGGATGTCCCGGTGGAAGCGAATGGCAAATTGGCGCTTGGTCCGATTGAGGAAATCCGTCTAGAGAACATCAAGCTACGTTATCCAGGGGCGGAAAGGGTCGCGTTAAGCATTGAGGGGCTCGCGTTTTCCAGGGGTCGGCTATATGGAATCTCGGGGCCGAATGGTTCGGGGAAGAGCTCGCTGCTGTCAGTGATATTGGGGCTATATCCAGATGACACAGAAGGGGCCGTTCGCTACAACGGGGTGTCACAGCGTTGCATCGATCGATATGCATTGCGGCGGTGTCGAGTCAGCATTACGGAGCAAGAACCCCCTATCGTTGAGGGGACGATTCTCGATAATCTTACGCTGCTTTCTGATGATTACGAGATGGATAAGCTGAATCGGATGCTTGTCATATTGGGGCTAGACGAAATGGTTGCTTCTGTGGAGAACGGGGCAACGGCGATGCTTGACGGCGGGAAAGGAGGGGTGTCCGGCGGCGAGAAGCAAAAGATTGCAATTGTGAGACAGCTGTTGAAATCGCCGGACGTTATGCTTTTTGATGAACCGACCTCAGCACTTGATGCGAAGAGTCGAGGCGCGCTGATCAAATTGCTTCACGAAGTTAAGAGAGACCATATTGTAATCGTTGTCACTCATGACGAGGAGATGCTTGCCGCCTGTGACGAGGTCATTTCGATGCCTGGATGATTATCGGATTGTGACGTTGAAGACCAAGAAGCTCGAAATGGCGTGGATTATGGGTAGGTCTACGGGTACGCCGTCGGTGTCCTGAGACTCAGCCGCTCGGCAAGAAGGTTTTATAGCGTGTTTGCCCAGGGGGGGTCCCTTTGTCCGGTAGTGACAAGGGGACCTTTCTTTTGCTCCCCTCTTGCGGCGGAGGGGGACACCATGCGCCTATGCAGGACGAACTGCGCGTTCTTGTCGAATGATGGGCTATGTGTAGAGATGATGGTCTCGGGTAGAGGCCGTGTCGCACTCGGCTGCGACGAACCAGGCATTCAATCTTCATCCGGGAGGGCCTTGGCAAGACGAGCAGGGCGAAGACCTTGGCGACGTTCGAGGGCCGTGTGACGCCCGGCTCCACGCTCATCCACGACATGGAGGGCGCGCACATGACGCTTGTCAACAAGCTGTCACTGAAGAGCCAGCGCTACAACGCGAAGCTGCTCAAGTGCGTTCCCGACGGCCAGAACCCGCTGGGGCTCGTGAACCGGATGCGCTACTTCATGCAGAGCTTCCTGAGGGTTCACCCCGGCTCCAACCGGGACGACATGCAGGGCTGTGGCTATGAGTCCGCCCGAGGACAAGCTTGAGAAGGTCGCGATGGTGCTCGATCGGGCAATGCGATACCCGAAAACGCTCAGGTTCAGGCAGTTCTATGCAAGAAGGCCCAGCTCAGATGAGTTCGACGAGTAATATTTATCAACACAGTGCAAGGGGGATTTTATTTGTATTTCATCCGTGTTGAGCTTCACACGGTGCGCGACTCATCGCAAACTGGCGGTCGCAGCGGAAAGAAAACCGACTGTAGACGAACGATCGAAATCGGGAGCACATAGCCACCGGATGCTTTTCGGTCTCCTACGCGTCGACCTCCGCGATTTCTTCTGCGTCTCGCCAAGTTGAAAGGAGCGATGTCGAAAACTCCTTTTCGGTTAGCGTCAAGACATCCTTCACGCAAAACCCTTTCAATTTGTCAGGAAGCCCAAAGCGTGCTTTTCTCCTAATCGAACTGGCAACTCGCTTCAACGCGGTCTTGTTCTTGTCCTCGTTGTATACCAAAACAAAGACGCAGTGCTCGCGAAACCATCTCGTCCTCTTTCCCCACAGGTCCGAGCAGATCAAAACGCTGTCCTTGCACTTCTCGATGAGGGCGTCCCTTTGGCCAAGATTGATACCAAGCTCTTCGTCATCCTTGGGATTGAGCCTCTTCCCCAGCGTCTCCTTCAGACTGCCGTTCTTAAATTCGACTAGATATAACGTTTCCCGGTCGCAATACAGCGCATCGGCGGAGCGCGGGAGTTGCATCCACCTATTGACCTTTTTGCAGTAGCATTCTTTAACAGAGTCAAAATTGACAACAGGGAAATCGTCATCCACAAGAGAGACGCTCCCGTCTCTGGATGTTTTGGAGATGGTCGACGTGCAGTCCCTTAGGATACAGGTCCTGCAACGGGAGCAACCATCGCTGCCATCTGGCACCGCGGGAGAGTTCGGATGAGGGCAGGAGGCGCACAGGTCGCTACTCAAGGCCGTACTCCTCCCTCTCAAGCGTATCAAAAGGAGCCGCCAGCTTCTCGTAGGCGACCTCAGTCGAGCCGGTTATATCGGCAAAGCGAGAGCGTCCATCAGTGCAGGTCTCCGCAAGATAATATGAGCACAATCCATCAACAGCGTGCTTCTTAGAATACACTTCGATCGCATTCAGGAAATATGGACTATGGGTGCTCATTAAGACGTGCATCCCGAGCTCTTTCTGGAGCAGCACGATTATCTCGGCGAAGGCCAGCTGCCATGCAGGATGAAGATGAATCTCGGGTTCATCGAGGATAATAGTCCCTCCGGCATCTAGCGCGCCGGACTTCAAGAGCACCTTCATGATGGCGAACGTCTTCAAGCCAGCAGAAAGGTTCCCAGGCTCCAACCCCCGAGCGAAGCCCTCTTCGAGATACGTAAGGTGACCGCGACTTTCGCTCCTCTCGAAATGCCCCGGACATAAGGAGGAAACCTTGTCCATGAGAACCTTCAGGTGTCGCTCCTTCGCGATCTCTTCGAACAGCGAGGACTCGCTGTCATCGTTACGGATGGTCGCCTGAATCAAATCTTGCCGCAGCTCCTCCTGGTGTCCAAGGAGGGGCTTGAACCGAAAAGCGGGGCCGTAGGGTCCTCCGAGAGAATCGATCAGGAACGGGTCGTCCAGATAATGCGCCCTGAATCGCAAAACCCTCCTATCGTGCACCTCCGCCACCTCGTCACTTGCAACCGAGAAAACCGTAGATGCGTCCTTTATCTGGAGTTCGACCTTCCCGGGCTCTTCGCCGAAAACCGAATTGATCTGGCCGTTGAACTCGCTTCGGAACCTGTTTGTCGCAATCGCACGAAATACCTCATCATCGGAGATATCCATGATCTCGATAATCTGATCGGCAACTCCTGCTACGCCATTCGTGAAATCGGATTCGATCTCACGGGAGATCTCCTCCCCGTAATACTCCTTTATCTCATCAATAAGCTCGTCCCTCGTGCACTCGCCCGAAAAAACCCTGTCGATGAAACTATTCATTCTTCCAGCAGTTCGCCTGTGGCGAGACGTGGAGTCGAGAGGGCTTCCCACATATGCCTTCCTGATGGCGCGCTCAACACTATTGCGCCTCATGCGGTCGATTTTGTTCTCCGAATCGGACATGCTGTTGAAGGCCGCATAAAGCGCTTTTCCAACCGTGCTTTTCCCCGTCCCGTTCTCCCCGGCGATCACGGCAATACCATTAATCTCGATATCGGCCTCAGCGACCCTGCCGATGTTTTTCATCTTGATTTTCAATGCATATCACCAGCTCTAAACTCGCGAGACTCAATAGCTCGATTATCGCACAGAGAGATCGACTTCTCGAGGACTCCCTAAATGGAACGCGCGGTGAGGACATGGCTCGCCGCCGTCCGCTTCGCGTTCGCGCGGGGGAAGGTGACGACCAGGGACCTCTCCGGGCTCATCGAGAGGAGCGCCAGATTCTCCTCGTCCATTTGAACTGTATCGTATTCAAGGACACTTGACTTAGAGGAATGGCGTTGAGCGGCGATAATCGTTTCAGCGCCAAAAAGAAAGGAGTGTCAGTCATGGCAGACGGGCCCTCCTACACAGCGGGGTACCGCGCCGAGGCCGCAGACTTCGCCGCCGCGCCGGGGAAGCCCATCGCCCAAGTGGCAGCCGACCTCGGCATCAACGAGAAGACCCTGGGAAGATGGGTGACGGTCAGGAAGAAGGAGCTGACCAACCACCCGGTCGCGGCGGCCGCAAGTGCATGCGCGAGCTCGAGCCCGAGAACGAGCTCCTAAAAGGCCCCGACCTCACATTGGAGGCCGGGGCCCGTAGATTTTGGAATATGCCTAGAAATCTACCGCGGTTGAGTGCTACTCGGCGTCGGCGAAGCCGTTGGGGTTGTGGCTCTGCCAGTTCCAGCTGTCGCGGCACATATCCGCGATGTCGTATTGGGCCTTCCAACCCATCATGCGCTCGGCCTTGGAGGCATCGCACCAGTTGGCAGCGATGTCACCGGCGCGGCGCTCGCGAATCACATAGGGCAGCTCCTTGCCGCAGGCCTTGGAGAAGGCGGCGACGACCTCGAGCACCGAAGTGCCGGTGCCGGTGCCCAGGTTAAAGATCTCGACGCCGGTCTTGCCGTTCATCCAGTTGAGCGCGGCCACGTGACCAGAGGCCAGATCGCACACATGGATGTAGTCGCGAACGCCGGTACCATCGGGCGTGGGGTAGTCGTTGCCAAAGACCTGAACGGCCTCGAGCTTGCCAACGGCGACCTGGGCGACGTAGGGCACCAGGTTGTTGGGGATACCCTTGGGGTCCTCGCCGATCAGGCCCGACGGATGGGCACCGATGGGGTTGAAGTAACGGAGCAGCACGACATCCCATTCGGGGTCGGCGGTGTGAACGTCCATAAGGATCTGCTCGATCATCCACTTGGTCCAACCATAGGGGTTGGTCGCGGGCTTCTTAGGATCCTCCTCGGTGACGGGCGGGTTGTCCGGGTCGCCGTAGACGGTCGAGGAGCTCGAGAAGATGATGGACTTGCAGCCATGGTTGCGCATGACGTCGATGAGCACCAGGGTGTTCTCGATGTTGTTGTGGTAGTACTCGACGGGCTTGCTCACCGACTCGCCGACGGCCTTAAAGCCGGCAAAGTGGATGACGCGGTCGATCTGATGGGTATCGAAGATCTTGTTCATCGCATCGCGGTCGAGCACGTTGGCCTCGTAGAAGGTGAGGTTCTTGGCGGCCTCGTCGCCCACGATGGTCTTGACGCGGTCGACGGCGACGGCGCTGGAGTTGGAGAGATCATCGACGATGACGACCTGGTAGCCACCCTCGAGCAGCTGAACGACGGTGTGCGAGCCGATAAAGCCGGCGCCACCGGTAACGAGGACACAGGTGTCTTTGGGGTCGAGTGCTTTGGACATGTAGTCTCCTATCGAATCAGGAACACTTCTTCAGGGGAGTATAGCGCAGGCAGGGACGCCCAAATCGTGCGCTGTAGGAAAAGCAGAGGATTGTGCTAACGTACTCATAGAAGAGCTTGCGTACGCATAACCTGATCTTTGGCATTTGCTTACGAGCCGCTGACCTTGCAGTTTCCTGCCGTTCGTGGAAATCGTTGGGACGCGCCATATGTACGCTAATATGTATGAGTTGAGCGACATATAAATAAGCATGTAACGGAGTACATATGTCACCAAACAGCGATTCCATCCTTTCCCAGGAGCTCTCGCGCCGCACTGCCCTCAAGGCCCTGTTCGGCGCCGCTTCTGCGGCAGTTCTTTTTGGCCTGCCCGCTCGCGCCCATGCGGCGGAGGCTTCCAAAGAAACCACCGATAAACTGAATGCCGCCCAGGCCCAGCTCGACGAGGTTCAGGCCCAGCTCGACAGCATCGCAAATGAGTATGCGGCGCTGGCCAACAAGAATGCCCAGACCCTCAACGACATCGAGAATGTCCAGGGCAAGATTGACGACACGCAGGCCCAGATCGATGAAAAGAAGGCCGAGCTCAAGAAGAAGCGCAACGACCTTTCCGATCGCGTGGCCGCCAGCTACAAGTCCGGCGGCACGAACATCCTGTCGCTGCTGCTGGCCTCTGGCTCGTTTGAGGAACTCGTCGCCAACGCGCATTACGTTGAGAAGATCAACAAGAGCGACCGCGACGCCATCGAGGACATTCAGACCATCCAGGAAGAGCTCGATGCGCAAAAGACCGAGCTCGAGTCGCAGAAGGCCGACTTAGAGAAGCTCAAGGACCAGCAGACTGCCCAGATGCAGGACATGCAGGCCAAGCAGCAAGAAGTCCAGACCGTGCTGAACGGTCTTTCCGACGACGTCAAGGAGCTCATGGCTCAGCGCGATTCCGAGATCCTCGCTGCCGCCCAGGCTGAGGAGGCCGCTAGGAAGGCTGCCGCTGCCGCGGCTGCCGCGAACAAGAACAATTCCTACTCGGGTGGTTCGAGCTCGGGTGGTGGATCGTACGCGCCCGGAACTCCGCAGCAGAATGCCGGCTCGGGCAAGCAGCAGGCTGTCGTCAACGCGTGCTACTCCACGCCTTCGCCGGGTCAGAACTGGTGCGCGGCGTGGGTTACCAATGTCTTCCGTAACGCCGGCGTTGGCTACTTTGGCGGCAACGCCTGCGACATGTTCAACGCCTGGTGCTATAGCTCCGACCGCTCGGCGCTGCAGGTGGGCATGATCGTGGCCGATTCCTCGCACAGCGGCACGGGTGCTCCGGGCCTTATCTACGGTCATGTGGGTATCTACGTTGGCGGCGGCATCGTTATGAGCAACGAGGGCGCCATTACGTCTAAGTCGCTTGACTCGTTTATTAGCTTCTATGGCACTGGCTCTGGCGTGCGTTGGGGCTGGCTCGGCGGTATTGCGCTGTCGTAGCTGCGGCTTGGTCCGGGACAGTCCGAGAGGCATAAGGTTGCCTGCTCGGGCAGTCCTGCTCGCACGGAGAGCACATTAAGTGCTCTCCGGCTCGTGCGGAAC
>USNA01000029.1 GCA_900555955.1 uncultured Collinsella sp.
CCGCAGAGATCGTCACCGCCCTGCAGACCATCGTCTCGCGCGAGATCAGCCCCTACGAGCCGGCTGTCATCACCGTCGGCGAGCTGCACGGCGGCACCGCACGCAACGTTATCGCCGGCACGGCCTACCTCGCCGGCACGGTGCGCACCTACGGCGATTCGACCCACGAGGAAATGCCGGAGCTCATGCGCCGCATCGTGGAGCATACCGCGGCCGCCTTGGGCGCCGAGGCAGAGCTCACCGACTACACCATCGCCAACTACAAGGTCGAAAACGACGCGGCCTCGAGCGAGCGCTGCCGTCAGGCTGTAATTAAGTGTCTGGGCCCCGCCGCTGTCGGGCGATGATTTTTCGGAGTACCTGCGTCGCGTACCGGGCGTGCTCGCCTTTGTAGGTACGCGCAACCCCAAGATTGGCGCCACGTACGCCCAACATTCCTGCTTCTACAAGATCGACGAGACCGTGCTGGCAAAGGGCTCCATGGTGGCCGCCCAGTATGCTATCGACTTTTTGGCCGAGCCCACGCAAGAGGAGCTCGACGGCCCCGCGATTACCGCGGTCGCCGAAACCAACCCCGATCTGGCCGCCAAGTTGCGCTCTGCCAAGGCGACGACCGCCGAGGCTCGCGACGCCATCCATGATGCCCGAACGGCTCGCCATGCCGCGATCAAGGGCATCCACGACGCACGCGCTGCTGCACGCCGTGAGGAGAAGCACGACGAGTAATCGATTCGCTGGCATCTCGCAGTCATAGCCACATCGCGATGTCAAAGCGGGGGCGGACGTTTCGACACGTCCGCCCCCGCTCATTCTTCAAGCGCTATTTCTACTATTTCTACCCCGTCCCCAAATGGCAGACGGCATGACTACTCGTCCTGAGGTTCCTCGTCGGAGCTTGGCTCGGACGCCGACTCAGGTGCAGGTGCCGGCTCAGGCTCAGGCTCAGGCGCAGGCTCAAGCTCAGATGCCGTCTCAGACTCGGGCGCCGGTTCAGGCTCGGGCGCCGGCTCAGGCTCGGTCGCGGGAGCGGGTGCAGGTGCCGGCTCAGGCTTGGGCTCGGACTCAGGTGCGGGCTCGGCATCCGGAGCGCTGTAACCCGAGGGAGCGGACTTCTTCTCGAAGGGCAATACAAAAGTCAGGACGTCGTCCTTGTCCTCGTCGGCCCACTCGCTTGCATAACGTGCAACCCAATAGCCAACGGCACGGTGCTTGAGCATCTTGCCAAAGACCGTAAGAAATACGGTGACGAAAGCGACCAGCACCAAGAACAGCGCGAGCGTGACGCCACCGCCGGTAACAATTGCCTCAATACCCGTAGGACGATAGTAGTAGCTATACATACCGACAGAGGCAATGGCGCCAAAGACGACCGTCAAGATCCATGTGACAACGTTGGCGACCAGGCCCGTCAAAAACTCGGGAAGGAACGAAGCACAGAACAGCTTGGTCTTGTTGTGCTTAAACGCCGCCCAGACCTTATCGAGCGAAAACGCGCTCTCGACACGCCCGGTCACCGCAAAGTGCATCACGGCGATGTCGGCGAACATCTTAAAGAAGACACCCAGAATCGCCGAGGCAATTAGCGCCAGGACAAGCAGGCCAAGCGAACCGAACAGCGCAGCCTCGAGCGCATAAGAACCGTAATAAGAATACGAGCCCGCAGCGCCAATTACCACGCCCTCCACCAGCGAAAGCACTACACCGATAACGGGAATGGCAGCGATAACCTCGAGCACGACCGAAATAACGCTCGAAAAGACTCCGAGACCAAACGACGTGGAACGCATCAGCGGACGATCCATGCCGTCATCGATCTTAAGCGACAGATCGCGACCCCACTCGATGCCAAAGCCGGAACCGCACACGCTCGCAATGCAAGCTGCCAAAAAGCCGATGGCAGCCGCAATGCCGCCAATAACGGGAATAAACAACACGAGCACTGACACAACGCAAATCAGCGCCGGCAAAAACGCGATTTGGCATACACGCTGAAGCACGCCCGGAGTCTTGGTCATATCTTGGAACGCCTGAGCCACACAGCCCTTTGGCGCATTCGCCACGGGCGGTTGCGGAACAAACTGCTGGGGCTGAGGCTGTCCCTGGGGAGCGGGGCCAGCGGCACCGGCATTAGGAGCACCACACACGCCGCAGAACTTGTCGTTATCGCCCATGGGGGCGCCGCACTGCGAGCAGAACATAGAATCATCCCTTCGTATCTTGAACGAATCACTTGGATCGCAAACGTTGTCTTTAGCATCATTATTGCCCAATGTGGGGTCAAATACTCAAAGATGACCGATTTGCAAGGTACACGGCGCCAGCAGGCGGTTCGTTGAATACGTCTGTGCTAGTTCGTTCCGCGGAAGCCCTTGCCGACGATCTCGGAGCTGTCGACAATCGTGATAAAGGCACCCGGATCGACCTCGCGCGCATAGCGGCGCAGTTGCACGGCCTCGCGACGGCTCAGCACGCTCATGATCACCGTCACGCACTTGCCCGAGAAGGCACCGTAACCGCGGCTGATGGTCGCCGTGCGGTTGAGATGCTTGACGATAAACTCCTCGACCTCAAGGGGCTCGGAACAAATGACTGTGCAGACCTTACGAAGGTGAATGCTCTCGATGGCCTTGTCGACCACAAGCGTCTTGGCAAACAGGCCGAGCACGCAATACAGACCGACACGCGGGCCATACAAAAAGGCCGCGATGGCCACGATGCCGATATCGACCAACAGCAGTGCGCGACCAATCTCGAGCGTGGTGCGGCGTTTGAGGATCATAGCGAGAATGTCCGTGCCGCCCGTCGAGGCGCCAATATCAAAGACAATGGCGCTGCCGAGCGCCGGCAGGATCACGGCAAAGCACAGGTCAAGCCACATATCGCCCGTCATCGAGACATCAGTCGGGATAAAGAGCTCAAACAGCGAAACATAGGCCGAAAGCGCAAACGAGGCGAAGACGCTCCAAAGAATCGCCTTGCGCTCCAAAAAGATAAAGCCCAAGACGACGAGAACCGCGTTGATAATCCACATAAAAACGCCGACGGGCAGGGTCGGGAACAGCGTGGACAGAATGACCGACACGCCCGAGGTGCCGCCAAAAGCAAAGTGATTAGGGGTTTTAAACGCAACGATGGCGAAGGCCGTAAGAATCAGGCCCAGATTGAGCTCGGCAAAAAAGCGCGGGAAGCCCGGCTCCTGGCTGCGCTTTTGACCGACACGCTCGCCGCGCTCGATATCGGTGCGATCAACCACGCGCTCCATCGGCACCACGGGAGGACGATGCACCTCCTCGGCAGCACGCGATGCCGCCTCTGCCGCGGCGGCCTCAATCGCCCATGCCTTGCTTTCTGTTTCGTGCTCGTCGGCCATTACGGCAACCCCTCGTTAACAATTTGGAAACAATGCGCCCATTAGGGTAACGCGGAACGCGACGATTGCAACCCCTAGTTAGACGAGCGGTATGCCCACATCGGGGGGCATACAAATAACGGCCGGCCACGCTTTTGCTTGCGCGGTCGGCCGTTTAACGTTTTCGCAGATAAAGCCTGCCAAAACAAACCTGTCCCTTTTTGGAAGGTTACTCGTGCTGGCTGGTGCGGTGCTCGTACTCCTCGGGGGTGATGACGTCCTCGATGCGCAGGTTGACGCCCGCCACCTCAAGGCCGGTCATCGCGGCAAGGCGCTCGGTGACACGTGCCTTGACATCGTCGAAGATCGCGGGCGCATAGGCGCCGTACTCGATAATGACGGAGATGTTGACGACCACGCGATTGTCATCGGTGACCTCAACCGTCACGCCCTTGGTCAGATTCTCGGCACCAAACTGCTCCTGCACAAAGTGCATAAGGTTACCCTTCATGCCCAGGACGTGCGGCACCTCGCGGGTGGCCATGGCGACGATCTTCTCGATCACACCGTTGGAATAGGTCAGCGAGTCCTCGGACTCGTCTGTTTCCTCATCATCCTCGTCCGCGTCATCGGCGGACTCGGCCTCGACGAGCGCCTCATCCTCGAGCGTCACATCCTCGGCTTCGGCGACGGCCGCCTCGTTCTCCTCGAGCTCGGTATCGGCCACATCGACCTTCGTATTAAAAGCCATGGTTCCTCCTTATGCCTGCCGCGGATGCGACAGTCGAATACATATTAGCGGCCGCTAAACAGACGGCCGAAGAAGTTGACGATCCCGTTTTCGCCGTCGCGAATTTGGCCGATCACGGCGCCGATCAGCACGAAGAATGCAATGACGAGCGTGTCCCACAGGCCCAACGTGAGCACCAACACGGCGAGGATAAAGCCAGCGACGGCGCCAAGCGTGGTGTTGGGATGACGCACGGCATAGCTCCAGATGGCAGCGCCCGTACCCTTGATGAGACCCATAGCCTCGTCAAAATCCGCGGCTGCCGCGTCTTGTAACTCGGTTGCCTCTGCTTTGGAATCAACAGGTTCGTTCGCCGGCGTGGCGCTCTGGTCAATCGTCAGGCGCGGCGTACGAGCGGTCTTGTCTTGATTGGTATCACTCACCGGAAACCTCCACGGTCTGGACGGTAGTCTTGGACGGCAAAAAACGAACGCGTGCGGTCGTGCCCGGCGTGCCAAGCATGGTGTCGCAAGCTTCCTCGATGCGCCGCTGCATCGCAGTAGCCAGAGATGCCACGTCCTTATCGTCAAGCGCGATAGCCTCGACCTTAAATCGGACGTGCGAATCGTCGGAGCCTTGGACGCGGGCCTCGACATGCTCGACCATCACGCGATCGTCGCGCTCTGCCGCAGTGCGAGCGCACGAAGAAAGCGCCGCGAGCGTGACCTCGATATTGCGCTCCCCCGCCGGATGCACACAGGACGGCTCGCGACGAGCAAACATCAGGCGGAAGAAGCTTACCAGCACGCCGATCGCCACAACTCCGCCGCATGCCGTCACGACAATGCGCGGCATGGGGTCGCGCATCAGCAGCATAAAGCGATACGTATACGGCCCCCAAAACTGGCAGACAAGCGTACCCAGCGCCACGATGGCGGCGGCAAGATACACAATCGCTAGGGCTCGTTTGAGTACGCGCACGTGGCGCTCCCTTCAAATCTCGGCACTCGAAATACAAAACGGTTCGCATCATTATAAAAGAGCCGGGTCCGGTGCTCTACGCACGCGGATCCGGCTCATCTATTCCACGAGGCTTGCATGCTCGCTTCATTATGCCCAGATATGCACGGCTTAACCCGTGCGGGCGCTACTCCTCCTCGAGGGCAGCGATGACCTCGTCGGTCATGTCCATGGTGCTGTAAACATCCTGGACGTCGTCGAGCTCCTCAAGACGGTCGATGAGGCGCTGAACCTTCTTGGCGTCGGCGCCGGAGACCTCGGTCGGGGTGGTCGGGACCATGGTGGTCTCGGAGCCCTTGACCTGGACGCCCTGCTCCTCGAGCGCCTTGGAGACAGCCATGACCTCGTTAGCAGTAGTCCAGACGATCCACTCCTCGCCGGCATCCTCGTAGTCCTCGCCACCGGCCTCGGCGATGGCCATCATGAACTCATCCTCGTCACCGGCAGCACCGTTGGCGATCATGGTCTCCTTCTTGGCGTTCTCGTCCAGGATCTCCTTGGCAACAACGATCTGGCCCTTGCGCTCAAACTGGAAGGCGACGGAGCCGGAGGTGCCCAGGTTGCCACCAGCGTGGGAGAAGGCGGAACGGACATCAGCGGCGGTGCGGTTGCGGTTGTCGGTCAGGCAGTCAACGTAGACGGCGACACCGGCGGGGCCGTAGCCCTCGTACACGATGTTCTCGTAGACGGCAGCGTCGGCACCCGAACCAAAAGCCTTGTCGATAGCGGACTTGATCTTGTCCTTGGGCATGGACTGAGCCTTGGCCTTGGCAACGGCAGCGGCGAGGCTGGCGTTGTTCTCGGGCAGCGGGTCACCGCCGAGACGGGCAGCAACGGTGATGATGCGGCTCAGCTTGGAGAAGAGGGCGGAACGCTTGGCGTCCTGCGCGCCCTTACGATGCTTGGTTGTGGCCCACTTAGAGTGTCCGGACATACGTGTCTCCTATCGGTTTCGACCTAAAGCCCAGCGCAGATGCTCGGGCAATATAAACAAACGTCGTTATGATATACCTACTGGCCTGCGAGATAAACCCCAAAATGAAGGCGTCGTGATGATGCCACCCTTTGGTGCAAAGCAACCTGACCCCAATGCACCAAATTAGGACCAGAGGAGGTCGCTGCGGGTGATGGTGGCGCCGATGGCAAAAGGCATGCAGGCGATGACCGGATACAGGTAGCGCATGTAGGTCGAGCCATTGCAGGGACCGATCAGGCACACGGCGAGCACGCCCAGCAGCGGCACCCAAATGGCCAGCCCGCGCCACGAATGACGACGTAGCAGATAGAGCACCACGGCGATCATGATCCACACATAGGTGGCCGAGCTCATGGTGAGCGAGATAAACGGGATGCGTTGTACTGCCACACGGTACAAATTGATCAGGTGGTCGCACCAGCGCACGACCTTGCTATCGACCGGATGGAAGTCAAAGTACTTGAGGTTATCGGGCTTCGCCATAATCTCGGCACTGCGCGCCGTGCTGTAGACCCACGCATCGCGGGCGCTCGGATAAAAGTAGCCGTAGTAGTTATTGATGAGCGCCGAGATATAGCACTCGGGATCCTTTTTGAACATCTGGGCCCACACCTCAAAATAAGCCTTGATGTCCTCCTGCGAGGCGTACTCGTTAAAGCAATTTTTGACGGCGTCCGACTTATCCGGGTTGTAACGGCGCCCCAGATTCTCGTACTTGAGCACACGGTCGATCACGGCACGCTCTTCGTCGGTCACCAAGCCGTCGCAAGGAGCCTCCACGATGGTGCCGTCCTCCTTAACCGTGGGGTTGACGCCCGAGTTGAGGCCGTCGTGCTTTTGGACAAAACGAGCCGTCTGCTGGAACGGAATCGAGAGGATTTCGCGCTTGGAACCAGGCGTGATGTCGTGTGCCGGCATAAAGACCTTGGTGAAGTACATATTAGAGGCAAGGCAGAGCGCAAGCACCGCAAGAACTCCCACCCAGCGGAAACGCGGGGTGGCGCCCGAAGGCGCAGCACCAGCCTGCTTGGCTGCACGACGAGCCACATGCACGTCCCATGCGCAAAGCGCCGCCGCGATTACGCATGCCGCCAGGGGAAACACCAGGCCGCCGTTACGCAGAAACGTGGAGCCCATGGCGCCCAGAGCAAGCAGCAGCCAGTCGTGGCGCGCAAAGAGCACGGGGGCTTTCTCGCCCGTTCGCTCGACATTGGCATCACGACGGGGCAAGCCACATGCCACGAGCTTGACGGTCTGTACCAGCAGCACCAAGAACGCGTCGGCAAAGAGCACGTCTTTGGTGAGCAACGCCGCGTAGTTAGAGAACATCGGCATAAACACAAAGAACAGCAAGATCACGCCGCGGACCGGCAGGCTCACGCCCAGCTTGCGCAGCGACGAGATGGAATAGGCCATGCAGGCGGCCGTAATGACGAACTGAGCGCAGGTGTAGATGGCAAGACCTGCGTTGGCGCTGTTGAACAGTGAAAGCCCCAGCTGGACGCACGAACCGATGATAGCCGTGTGCACCACGGGATGATGTCCGTTGAGCAACACATTGGGATTGAGCAGACGCAGGTAGTCACTCGTGCCGTTGGGGTAGTTGAACCACTGGCGAATCTGCGCACCCGTATCTCCCATAAAAAGGCCGGGCAGCGAAGCGATGAGCGTGGGCGCCCAGGCGACCATAAGCACCAGGAAGGGCCCGGCAAAGGGATGGACCGAGAGCACGGCGTGAGTCACACGCCATACGCGGCCAAAGTGCGCCTCGGAAAACGGAATGCGCCGAGAGCTCAGCCAATCTAGACACTCAAAGGCAAGGTAGAAGGCAACGACCGCCAAGAGCATCCAGCCCGCGCCGCCAATCCAGGCGCAGATGATGCGGGCTTTGTCGCCAAGGACAATCTCGGCCGAGTCGGTGAGATCGTAGCTGCGGCCGAACACCATGCAGATGGCGAAGAACAGCGACGGCAGAATGATCGATGGACGCCAGGTGTCGCCACGGCCAAAGAACACGTAGCGAAACGGCAAGGTGAGCAGGCAGGCAAGCGCAAGCAGCATGACCGCGTCGGTATGGCCGGCAAACGAGAGGAGCACCTCGTAGCACACGTACAGCATGCCCGAGGCTTTGGGGTCAATCGCCAAGACTGCGTTGCTCGACACCGGGGCAGGATCGATGGAAAACGCCGTGGTCGCCAACAGCGCGAGCAAAAATGCGATGAGCGTCTGCTTGGCGGGGTAGCGCTTAAACCAGACGATGCGGGCAGCGTCGCGCGCAGCCGTTGTGGAGAGGTCGGAATCCTTCACAGTCCGAAAGCCTTTCTAGAAACCTATCAAACTCGGCAAGACCACCACAAAGGTGCCTGTCCCCTTTGTGGTGGTCTTGGTTAGGCGTCGAGGTAGATGCGCTGGGGACGATTGCGGTGTCGGGCGAAGATGATGAGCGCCAGACCGGCAATCACGAGTGGCAGGCTCAGCAGCTGGCCCATGGTGATGACGCCCCCCAGCAGATAACCCAGCTGGGCATCGGGCACGCGCACGAACTCAACGAGAAAGCGGACGATGCCGTACCCCATCACGAACACGCCCATAAACGTACCCTGGGGCAGCAGCGGCTTTTTGCGGCTGAGCACCTGCAAAATACAGAAGAGCACGACGCCCTCTAGGAATGCCTCATAGAGCTGGGAAGGATGACGCGGCATATCGCCCGCGGTGCCGCCAAAGATCACGCCCCAGGGCAGATCGGTCGGCTTGCCCCACAGCTCGCCGTTGACAAAGTTGGCGCAGCGTCCCAGACATAAGGCCAGCGGAGCACCGATAACGGCAAGGTCGGCGATGGTCCAGGCGTCGAGCTTGTACATGCGGCACACGCGCCCGCCGCCTTGGCCTAT
>USNA01000030.1 GCA_900555955.1 uncultured Collinsella sp.
CGCGGCGCACCGTGCGCCCCCCATCGTCGGCGGCTCGTACTCGGCACCCATGCGCGTGGCATCCGAGAGCGCCCGACCCACACACTCCCCCGGTACCTCAAGCTCAAAGCGATACCACGGCTCCAGCAGCACCGCAGCATCCGCCTCACGCGCCTGCATGAGCCCCTGGCGAATCGCGCGATACGTGGCCTGGCGAAAGTCGCCGCCCTCGGTGTGTTTGGCATGCGCACGGCCGCCCGTGAGCGTAATGCGCACATCGGTGATGGGCGCGCCGGTCAGCACGCCCAGGTGATCGCGCTCCATAGCGTTGGTGAGCGCCAAACGCTGCCAGTTAAGATCGAGCTCGTCGGTCGAGGTCACGGTGCCAAACTGCACGCCCGAACCCGCTGGCAACGGTTCCAGACGCAGATGCACCTCGGCATAGTGGCGCAGCGGCTCAAAGTGGCCCACGCCCTCGACCGGCTGCGAAATAGTCTCCTTATAGAGAATGCCGCCAGGCTCAAACGCAATCGAAAGGCAAAAGCGATCGGCCAACACCCGCTGCACGACCTCGAGTTGCACGGCGCCCATCAGCTGCAGGTGAATCTGCTCCAGATGAGTATTCCAGCTTACGCCGAGCATGGGATCTTCGTCCGCCAGCTCAGTCAGTGCTTTGAACACCGCATGGACATCGTGTTCGCCTGGAAGCACCGTATAGGTGAGGACTGGCGCGATGACAGGCGCATCGCCCACGGGCTCCGCGCCCAGGGCATCCCCCGGGCGAACGTGCGCAAGACCCGTCACGGCGCAAATACCGCCAGCAGCAACTTCTTGGGCAAGCTCATACTTCTCGCCGTTATAGATGCGTACCTGATCGACCTTCTGCTCCCATGCCTCGGCACCGGAACGCCCGGCGATCATCTGCTTGGCATGCAGCGTGCCGCCGGTCACCTTAACCCATGCCAAGCGCTCGCCGCGATCCCCGCGGCTGACGCGATAGACGCGCGCGGCAAACTCCGGGAGCCACGCCTGTTCACGCATCAGCGCGCATATACTATCCAGCAGCTCGTCCACGCCCTGGTCCTTGAGCGCCGAGCCGGCAAAGCAGGGAAAGAGCTTGCGCTCGGCAACCATGCGCGACAGCGTTGCGACGGAAAGCTCACCCGCTTCAAGAAACTCCTCGAGCGCCGCCTCGTCCAACGCAGCAGCGTCCTCCTGAACGGCACCGCCCGCCAACAGTTCGTTGGCATCCAGGCAGCCTTCGGAAAGACGCTGCCCAAGCTGTGCCAGCAAAACATCGCGGCCGGGATTCTCCAAATCGATTTTGTTGATATAGATGAACGTCGGAATGTCATAGCGCGCAAGCAGGCGCCACAGGGTTTCGGTGTGCCCTTGCACGCCATCGTTGGCACCCACAACCAAAATCGCATAGTCGAGCGCGCGCAATGTGCGCTCCGCCTCGGCAGAAAAATCGACATGCCCCGGTGCATCCACGAGCATGACGTGGGTATCGCCATGGTCGAGCAC
This sequence comes from uncultured Collinsella sp., assembly GCA_900555955.1. Lineage (GTDB taxonomy): Bacteria > Actinomycetota > Coriobacteriia > Coriobacteriales > Coriobacteriaceae > Collinsella. The sequence continues at coordinate 1,507 of USNA01000030.1, forward strand.
GGCCTGCGACGAGAAAATCGTAATGCCGCGCTCGCGCTCAATCTCGTTCGTATCCAGATGCGAATCGCCATCGTCCACGCGGCCGCGCTTGCGAATGCGACCCGCGTTGAACAGCATGGCCTCGGCCAACGTGGTCTTGCCGGCATCGACATGCGCCAAGATTCCAACGACCGCTTGCTTCGACATGGCTCTCCTCTTATTGCAAGCCCGTCGCACGCGGCAACGGGCACTCACGCTCCACACTGGATGATACAATTTACGGGCCGGCGGGCGAAGCGGGCCCTATCCCCCGACCGAGCTCATCGCCCCGCGTTGCCGCGCGGCGATTTTCGTAGGTTCGCGCCTTGCGAAAGCCGGCACCTCCCCTTTTTGTCTGCCCTGGCTCATCCGGGGCGGTAACAATGCGAACCCCACAACAACGCGTTTTACCAAAAATGGCCCCACTCGGGGCCATTTTCATTTCGGTGAAACGCTGGTATGTGACTCAGCCTTTATGCCTCGCGCAGCCAGTCAAACGCGACACGCGGCGTGCCGTCTGACACATATACGATACCGGCGCGCTTAAACCCGGCCTTGGCGATGGCGCTCTGCATGGGCAGGTTGTCTTGGTGTGTGTCGATACGCAGATGGTCGATGCGTTCCTTGGCAAAGGCAAACATCGCGGCCGCGATACCGTGCACGGTGCCGTCGGACGCCACACGGTGCAGCACGGCGTACGGGGCGTCGCTGCGCCATTGGCCGTCCTCAATTACGTCATAGCACTCGTCCGGGCCCGGCAAAAAGGCAAACGTCGCCACCGCGCGGCCGTCGACTTCGCACACATAGCTGCCACCGGCGGCTATATCGGCAGCTAGCTGCTCGGTAGAAGGCGTGCCCTCGGGCCACTGCGTGGCGTTGCCATGCGCGCGCATAAAGGCGCGGGCGGCGTCATAGATAGCCATGACGGCGGGAATGTCGGTATCGAGGGTTTTTCTGATCATCACGCGGCGACCTCACGTTTATTGGTATCACTTTGATTGAGCAATGATACCAACGTTTTGAGAAGGGTGCGAAGCAGATGGGAAGCAAAAAGCGAGCCGCCTGGTCAAAGGCCAAAAGCGAGTTTTTGGGCGCTGCTACCGGCGGCGATATGAGCGACCTGTTTGCACGCGAGGACGAGCGCCGCGACGCCCTGGACGCCGAGCGCGATGAAGCCTGGCGCTACAAGTCGTGCGAACGCAAAAACCGTTACGACACACGCGCCGAGGCCGAGGCCGTTATGGCCGACTGCGAAAACCGCGGGCGGCGTGGTTTGGCCTGCTACAAATGCGAATACTGCGGCGGATGGCATCTGACGTCGCACCCCTGGAAATAGGCCCCGCATCGGCACGGCACTGACGGAGCACCAGCCATCGCGCGCAAGCTACGGGCGCGGCGGCACCAAAACATCGTAACGAACGGCCTTGCCCGCAAGTTGATAGCTCGGCTTAACGCCGGCAAGCAGCGGGCCCTTCACCGGCCGCTTGATAACGACCTTGCGCGGGCGCGCCGCAAGCGCAGCTTCGACCAGCGTCTCCTCATCGGCACACGGCTGTTCCAAATGGTGCAAGAGTTGGAACTTCTTTTTCACCGCCGCGCTCTTGGTGCGCTCGGGAAACATGGGGTCCAGATACACCACGTCGGGAGCGGCAAGCTCGCCCTGCCCGATCAGCTCAGCTGTATGGCGAAGGCCAGCAATGCTGTCCTCGCCCGCATGTAAGCGCATACGCGACACGGCAACCGCAAGCGCCGGATCATCTGCCGCGCGATCCAAGGCATCCCCGAGGAGCGCCGCAATCACGCAATCCTGCTCATACAGATCGACGGTAAAGCCCGCGGCAGCCAGCAGCAGCGAATCCTCGCCAAAGCCCGCCGTGGCGTCAATCGCCCATGGGCTCTCTATGCCTTTTGCGCGCGCAGCCTTTACCAGCAGCTCTTGCTGCAAGCGACCCTGCTTGAGTCGTGGAAGCATGCGGCCAAAATCGGCACGCAGCTCCATTGAGCCGTCGGTGAGCGTGAGGCCCTCGGACTTCCCGGTCAGCTCAAGCCCCGCGGCCCGAGCAACAGAAAAGGGATCGACGACGCCCATGGGTACTCCTTAACAAGCAAAACGAATACGTGAGCACCGCTTACGTCGGTACCCAACCGTCCGCTATTGTCCCACATGCGACATGGTCCACAGCATCCCAATGCAAAGCACCGCCATCAATACCGTGCACACGGCAGCGATCACGGAATCACCCATGCGCCTTCCCAACGACCGCGGCTCACGCACTTGCCCTGCTCCGTACATCATGACTCCTCCTTGAGACCAGCTCCTTGTTACGGCCTCATCATCGCAGCGCCGCACATGGGCTGCCATCGATTTGCCTTACAGCTGGCTTTCCTTTTTGAAAGGTTGGACCGTGCAGGCAAGAGACGCTTTCAACGCATGCATCGCCGCGTTGAACTACAATGTGCTTCACCATATGTGCAGTACATTGGGTGCGCCAAGTTGGCGTACTCGTATCGAAAGGACCAGCCATGAGCTTCACTCGCAAGACTCTCAAAATCCTTGCTCTCATCTACTTTGTTTTGGGCATCGCCAGCCTCGTCACCGCCGGCGTCGGTATCGCCACGGGCGGTCTCGATTCCACGTACGGTTCGTACGCCACGCTCGCAGCGGTCGTGCTTATCGCCAAGGGTCTCGTCGACCTTGCCGCAGGCGTCGCCGGTATCAAGGGCGCCAACAAGCCTTCTCAGGTGGACGGCGCGTTTAAGCTCGGTATTGTTGCCGCGGTCGCCACGCTTGCCCAAGCGGTGCTCACGCTTCCCGCGTTTGGCGGCGACGCCATCAACTTTGGCGCCTTTGTCATCGTGGTGTACGACCTGTTCTTTGTTCAGCAGGCACACGCCGTTAAGGCCGAGAACAAGGACCGCCTGTAAGCGCTCGCTTCTCATAACCTCTGCAGCCAAGCAACTAAAAAGGGCCGATCGCGCATCTCCGCGGTCGGCCCTTTACGTTTGCCCAGATAAAACCTGCCAAAATAAACCTGTCCCTTTTTGGTAGGTTGTTAGCTGTGGCGGTACTCGGCGATGATGAAGTCGATATCGGTTTGGAGCGTGTCCAGGTTTGCCAGGCGCTCTTTGTCGGCAGGGCGTGTGCGGTAGTAGTACGGCGTCATCTGGAACACCGCTTCGATGTCGGCCTGGGTCTGAAGCGTAATGTTCGCAGACACCCGCTGCATTCCGACTAACTCGAGCTCGGTGGTCTTCGGCAGCTTCTCATCGTTAAGGTACGGTGTGTCGTAGAGCACCTCCTTAAGCCCAAAGAGATGACGAGCGCCCGGCACGGCGGTGTAGAGCGAGCCCTCGGGCGCCAGCACGCGGGCAAACTCGCGCTCGTTAAAGGGAGCAAAGAGTTCGGTCACCATGTCGAAGGCGCCATCGGCCACGGGGACATCCTTCATGTTAGCCACGAAGTAGGTCGCATCGCCGCGCTTGGCGGCCAGGCGCACCATTTCTTTGCCCAAATCGAACCCGTAAGCGTCCACGCCCGGCACCGCGCCCATGGCGCTGGTGTAGTAGCCCTCGCCACAGCAAATATCGAGCAGCGTCATGGGACCGTTCGTAGACGCAGCACGCCCAGACACTTGCTTGCGAACCAGTTCAACCATCGCATCGCGCAACGGCGCATAGTATCCACGGTTCAGAAAGTCGCGACGGCTGCGCGCCTGCGACTTGGGATCTCCCATGGAGTCGCCGCTCTTGGACGAACGCAGTAAGTACAGATAGCCCTCGCGCGCACGGTCAAACCGGTGTCCGCCCGCGCACACAGCACCGCGTTCGTCATCCACCAGTGGCTCATGGCAAACGGGACACAACAACATGGCAACTCCTTAGCGCGAACAACACGACGCACACCATTGTCGCATGCCTTCCCCGCCTAGTCATGGGGGACGTTCTTGAAGGACTAGTCGTTTAAGAACGTCCCCCATGACTAGTCGATTAGGAGTATCATCATCTGCGCAAATAAGCACGAAAGAGCATATTAGAGATTGAGAGCGTATGGCTGACACCGTATCTAAGCACATTGACATGACCACCGGCTCGCTGTGGCGCAATATTCCCCTGTTCGCCTTCCCCGTAGCCGCCACGAGCATCTTGGAGCAGCTGTCGAACCTCATCGCCACGGTCATCATCGGTAACTTCTCGGGCGACCAGGGAACCCTCGCCATGGCGGCGGTCGGCTCCAATGTTCCGCTTACCAGTCTTATGCTCAACCTGTTTATTGGCATGTCGCTTGGCTCCAACGTGGTCATCGCCAACGCTATCGGCCGCAACGATCAGAACATGGTCAAGCGCGCTGTCCATACCTCGATTTTAATGGCGCTCGTGGGCTTTGTCGTCATCGCACTGGGCGAGATCTTTGCCGAACCCATGCTCGCCGCGCTCAACGTTCCCGCCGAGACCATGCCGCTCGCTTCGCTCTACCTACGCGTCTTTTTGCTCAGCATGCCCTCGATTTTGCTCTACAACTTTGAGGCCGCGATCTTCCGCTCCGTCGGCATCACCCGCATGCCGCTGCAGGCGCTTGCCGTGTCCACCGTTCTCAACATTGGCCTGGACCTCATCTTTGTCCCCATACTCCACTGGGGCGTCGCGGGCGTCGCCATCGCCACCGCCATCGCCTACACCGTCAGCGCCGCTACGCTCTTTGTCCGCCTGCTCAAGACCGACTCCGTCGTCCGTGTCACCCCGCGCGACTTGGCTATCGACCCCGTCGCCCTCAAGCGCATCGTCAAGATCGGCCTGCCCGCCGGCATCCAAAGCGCCGTCTTTGCCGTCGCCAACATCATCATCCAGTCCGCTATCAACAGCCTGGGCACCGAGGTCATGGCGGCATCGAGCGCCGCCATGAGCTTGGAGTACGTATGCTACAACCTGCTCAACAGCTTTAGCCAGGCTTGCACCACCTTTGTGGGACAAAACCACGGTGCCCGCCAGATCGACCGTTGCACCAAGACGCTCAAGGTCTGCCTAGTCGAAGGCGGTATCGTCGCGCTCACCACAATTATCGTTATCGTTGGCCTGGGGCGCGAGATCTTGTCGCTGTTCAACAGCGATCCCAACATCGTCTCGATCGGCTATATCCGCGTATGTTCGATCTTCCCGGCGTACGCCTTTAGCATGTTCTACGAAAACATGTCGGGCTACCTGCGCGGCTTTGGTATCTCGCTCACGCCGGCCCTCATCACCATGATCTGCGTCTGCGGCATCCGCTTCTATTGGGTGTTCTGCGTGTTCCCGCACTTCCGCACCTTTGCGAACATCATGATGGTCTACCCCATCAGCCTGGGCACCACGGCGTTCTTTATGGTCGTGGCGGTACTCCTTTGCCACCCGGCACGCACCTATCGCGCCACCCAAGCCAAAGCGACAGCCCGCTAAACACCGCACTCAACGCCACGCCAATCATTAATTGACAATATGCGAGCTCATATAGTCGATAAAGCGCCTCGTGGCGATGGGCATGGTGTCCCAGCTGCGCCAAGCCGCCACTACGTCGCGCGAGGGAGCATGCACGATGGGACGTACGCGAATATCGGCCCGCATGCCCTCAACGGTACGGCGATATAGCATACTCACGCCTAGGCCCTCCTCCACCATCGCCATGATGGTGTAGTCGTCGGTAACCTCGCTCGTCACATGCGGCGACAGCCCATGCGCCGCAAATGCATCGAGCACCAGACTCTGTTCGCCCTCATCCAGCAGCACAAACGGCTCGGACGCCAGGTCGGCGAGCGTCACCTTTTTCCTTTGCCGCCAGCGGATGCGCGGCCGGCAACAATGCCACCAACTCGTCGTGATAGACCACGCGCTTCTCGAGCCCAGCGGTAAATCCACGCGCCGTAAAGCAAAAGTCAACCACGCCATCGTGCACCCATTGAGCGTTGCGTGTGTAATCTCCCTGCTTGAGGGTAAAGTGCACCCCCGGGTGCAGGGCCCCAAAATCGCGGATCACGCGCGGCAATACGGTTCGACTCACGTTGGTAAACGTCGCGATGCGAATATCAGTCGACGAAAGCCCCAGCAGCTCCTGCCGCTTGCCCTCGAGCTCGGCCTCGGCGGTCACAATCTGGCGCAGGTACGGCAGATATTGTTTACCGTCGCGCGTAAGCGAAACGCCCTGCCTACCGCGCTCGATAAGCGTGGTGCCCAGCTCGCGCTCGAGCGCCTTGACGGCCTGGCTCACCGCACTTTGCGTATAGCCCAACTCGTCCGCCGCGCGTTTCAGGCTGCCGCAATCGACCACCATACAAACAATCTGATACCGCGATGCCATCGTGCCTCCACATCAATGCAGCCGTAAAACGTTTTGCCAGGGCTTTTCGCATCTACTTTAGCGTTTCTTAATCATACTGAAGATACATTCGCTTTACTACATCCACATCTGGGAGCAGAATCCTTTTTACGAAACCGTTCTGTAACAAAAGGAGCCCCATGGATCGCAAAAAAGCAATCGCGCTCTCATTTTCCGTTCCCGTCGCATGGGGCTTTTCGTACCCCCTTATGAAGATCGGCATGGGCAGCATGAACGCCACGAGCATCGTCGCGCTACGCTGCATCATCGCCTTTGTGGCCTGCCTGCTGCTCTTCCACAAGCGCGCGTTCCGTATCAACCGCGACCTTATGGTCCGCGCCGCCATCATCGGCGCCATTATGGCAACCGAGCTCACCTGCATGTGCCTGGGCTCCAGCCTCACTTCTGCCTCCACTGCCGGCTTTTTGCAGAGCCTGACGGTCGTGATCGTGCCGTTTGCCAACGCCGCCCTGCTGCGCCGCGCCCCCGAACGCAAAGTGCTCGTCGGCACTGCCATCGTCACCTGCGGCATGTTGCTGCTCTCGGGCGCCGACTTCACCAGCCTGAACCCGGGCGCGATCATCATGCTGCTCTCCGCTTTTGTCTATGCCGGCCACATCATTGTGGCGAAGCGCTTTGTCGAAGATGTCGACCCACTTGCTCTGGGCGTTTGGCAGTTGGGCTTTGGCGGCTTGTTCTCGGGCATCGCCGCATGCGTCTTTGGCGGTTTCACACTTCCCAGTACGCCGGGCGAGATTGTGGTCGTCGTCGCGCTCGCACTCATCTGCTCTGCCTATGGCTTTATCACCCAGACGCTCGTGCAGCCCCACGTGCCCGCCGAGACCACCGGCTTTGCCTTCTCGCTCGAGCCGGTCTGCTCCGCCGTCT
>USNA01000031.1 GCA_900555955.1 uncultured Collinsella sp.
CGCCACTGAGGCAACGACCGCCAGCGACCTCAACGGCAAGCGCGTACTCGTGCTCTGCCAGGGTGGCGGTACCTCGGGCCTGCTCGCCCACGCGCTGGCCAAGGCCGCCAAGGAGCGCGGCATCAATCTTGAGACCGCTGCCGAGGCCTATGGCAACCACGTGGACATGCTCCCCGACTTCGATCTGGTCGTCCTGGCCCCGCAGGCCGCAAGCTACCTGGCCGACCTGCAGAAGGACTGCGAGCGCGTGGGCAACAAGTGCGTCGCCTGCCGCGGTAAGCAGTACATCGAGCTTTCCCAGAACGGCGATAAGTCTCTCGCCTTCGTAAGCGAGCAACTCTCGAAGTAAGTAACGCTCAGGGCCAGCCGACCATCCAAGACCGGCTGGCCCTTCGATTTAGACGATTGGATCATCATGTCCGTTAACCCTGCTAGCGTCACCAACCCGCCTGCGCAGTTTCCCGAGGACTTTGTCTTTGGCGGCGCTACCGCTGCCTACCAGGTAGAGGGCGAGACCCGCACCCACGGTAAAGGCAAAGTCGCCTGGGACGACTTCCTGGAGGCCCAGGGGCGCTTCTCCCCCGATCCCGCTTCGGACTTCTACAACCAGTACCCCGTCGATTTGGAGCTGTGCGAGGAGTTCGGCATCAACGGCATTCGCCTCTCCATCGCCTGGAGCCGCATCTTTCCCAACGGCACCGGTGAGATTAACCCCGAGGGCGTCCAGTTCTATCACGATCTCTTCGCCGAGTGCCACAAGCACCACGTTGAGCCGTTTGTCACGCTGCATCACTTTGATACGCCGCTGTCCCTCTTTGAGAAGGGCGACTTCCTCAACCGCGAGACCATCGACGCCTTTGTGGACTTTGCCACCTTCTGCTTTAAGGAGTACGCCGACCAGGTGACCTATTGGTTCACCTTTAACGAAATCTGGGCCGACGCCTCCAACACCTACATCGAGGGCACCTTCCCCGGTGGCGTCAAGGCGCATCTGGCCGAGGCCTTCCAGTGCGAGCACAACATGATGCTCGCCCACGCCAAGGCAGTACTGGCCTTCCACAACGGCGGTTTTAAGGGCAAGATCGGCGTCATCCAGTCGCTGGAGTTTAAGTATCCGCTCAACGAGAACGACCCCGCCGACATCAAAGCCGCCAACAACGAGCACGTGCTGCAGAACCAGTTTTTGCTCGACGCCACCTTCCGCGGCGACTATGCGCCCGATACGCTCGAGTGCGCTAACCGCCTGGCTGCCGTCTCGGGCGGCACCATCGAGATTCCGGATGAGGACCTCGAGATCATGCGCGAGGCCGCGCTCTACAACGACTACCTGGGCGTTAACAACTACCAGTGCCGTTTCTTGAAGGCTTACGATGGCGAGAACGACCTGCACCACAACGGTACGGGCGAGAAGGGCACCGGCCGCTGGCGCGTCAAGGGCATTGGCGAGCACGTGAACAAGCCTGGCATCCCCACCACCGACTGGGACTGGATCATCTATCCCGAGGGTCTGTTCGATCTGCTCGTCTACATTAAGCAGCGCTACCCCAACTACAAGCAGATCTTCATCACCGAGAACGGCATGGGCTACAAGGACCCCTACAAGGACGGTTTTGTGGACGACCAGCCGCGCATCGACTACATCGAGCAGCACCTGCGCTGGTTGCTCAAGGCCATGGAGGTGGGCGTCAACGTGGGCGGCTACTTCCTGTGGAGCCTGCAGGATCAGTTCTCCTGGACCAATGGCTACAACAAGCGTTACGGCTTCTTCTACGTTGACTTTGAAACCCAAAAGCGCACGCCCAAGGCAAGCGCATACTGGTATAAGCACGTGGCGCAGACCCGTCGTCTGGACTAGCGACTGGCGGGGTCGCCTGCCCACATAACCTGTCCCCATTTCTCAGCCGGGGGCGGCACGTCACACGGCGCGCCGCCCCCGGCCTTTTTGTGCAGGTCGGAAGCCGTTTGTCTCAATCTGTAACATCTAGCCGAGTTTTTGGGTCCTAGCTGTTACAGATCGAGACAAACGGAATAAGCCGGACCGAATTGTCTAAATCTGTAACATCTAGCTGAGATTTTCGGCCCTACCTGTTACAGATCGAGACAAACAGGCCGAGCACGTCTACGCCCGCAGGTCCTTCACACTGGAACGCTCGACCAGCACACCCGAGACAAGCGTACGGCTTCTGGAGCTCGGGGCTTCCAGACCTGCGACGACCTCGTTAAGCGCACGGACGCCCAGCTCGCGGTGACGGAACTTCACCGACGTCAGAATCGAGTTGGGAATCGTCTTATAGAGCTCATCGTCGAAGCCGATCACGGACACATCATTGGGCACACTGAGCCCTTTGTCACGTAGAGCCATCATCACGCCGTTTGCCATGCAGTCGTTAGCAGCGAGGACCGCCGTGCAATCGGGCTTATCGGCAAGCACAAGGCCCGCGGCATAGCCACTATCCGCATTCCAATCGCCTTGAAGTTTCGCACGCGCCTCGAGTGCCGCACGCCAACCTTTCATACGGCACTGGCTCGACAACGACTCTTTCTTACCAGAGACGAAGTACACGTTTTTATGCCCGTGGTTCAAGAAGTACTCGCACGCCATGCGCGCGCCGCCCTCTTGGTCGTCACTGACGGTGGAGCAGGTAGGATGTTCCATCGGTGTGATAATCACCGTCTTGAGGTCCTTCGGTGCCTCAAACGTATCGAAATCGTCGACCATCTGACGCAGGTTGAAGATCATGCCATCAACAGGCAGCCCCGACATCCTGCCCGCCGCCTCGGAAAGGGTCATCTTCTCCCCCGCGCACTTCTTAATCATCGTGAGCGCAAAGCCGCGTTCTTCGGCGGCATCGGCGATACCGTCAATCATGTCCACGGCACCGCCCGACAAGTGGAACATCACCACGCCGATGCACCCGTAACGGCCCAACTTGAGCGAACGCGCGGCAAAGTTGGCTCGAAACCCGAGCGCCTCCATTGCCGAATGGACCTTATCGCGTGTCGACTCTCGCACGCTATCGGGCTCGTTAATCACGCGCGACACCGTCTTGAGAGAAACACCAGCGGCAATCGCCACATCATTCATTGAGACAATTTTCTTGTCCATCGTTGCCACTGCTTCTCCACTCGGTTCTCTATCGCTTGCTTTTTGCGTTCTAGCATACACTACCTGCCTGACTGATAAATCAACCGTTTACCGGACAATATCGACCGCTCACCCGTATATCCTTGTTGCTCTTCCAAAAATGTCTTACGTTGTCATTAACGAAATGACAACGTTGTCATTTCGCAATGCCTTCCTTAAGCAGGAAGGTTTCCGGGCAGTCCTGACCATCCATCGACGACCAGTTCCATCCACATGCATCGCGCATCAAGTAGCAAAGGAGCTCTATGGACGCCATCGTAAAGATGCTCGAGAAGCATCAACCGTTCTTTGAGAAGATCTCGAGGAACATCTACCTCCAGGCCATCAAAGACGGATTCCTTGGGTGCATGCCCATCGTCCTTACCTCTTCGATCTTTCTGCTGATTGCCACCCTTCCTGGCGTAGTTGGCATCACGCTGCCCCAGCCGCTCATCGACTGGTGCAACAAGCTGTACAACTTCACCATGGGCGTCATGGGCATCATGGTTGCCGGCACCACCGCCAAGAACTTCACGGCTTCCATGAACCGTCGCATGCCCGCCGGCAAGGTGCTCAACGACGGCTCCACCATGGTGGCCGCCCAGTGCAGCATGCTGCTGCTCGCAGTCACGCAGTTCACCACCAAGTTCAACGGCTCCGAACTTTCGGTCTTCGATTGCACCAGCATGGGTACACGCGGTCTGTTCTCGGCCTACATCGCCGCGTTCATTACCGTGTGGGTCTACAAATTCTGCGTCTCGCGCGATCTGACCATTAAGCTGCCCAAGGAGGTCCCGGGCGCCATCGCTCAGAACTTCCGCGACATCATTCCCTTTGGCGGCGCCGTCATCATCTGCGGCATCATCGATGTCGTCGTGCGTAACCTCATGGGCGTTCCGTTCTCCGAGCTCCTTATCAAACTGCTCTCCCCGCTCTTTACCGCTGCAGAAACCTATCCTGGCCTTATCCTTATCCAGGCAGCCACCGCGTTCTTCTGGTTCATCGGCGTCCACGGCCCCTCGATCGTCCAGCCGGGCATCGACCCCATCCGTCTTGCCAACCAGGCCGAAAACCTGCAGGTTCTGCTGGCAGGCGGCCACCCCGCCCACTCCCTCACCTTTAACATGTCGCTCGTGGGTGAATTCGGCGGCACCGGCGCCACGTTCATCGTGCCGCTTCTGCTGATTCTCTTTATGAAGTCCAAGCAGCTCAAAGCCGTCGGTAAGGCCTCGATTGTTCCTGTTGCCTTCGCCGTCAACGAACCGCTGCTCTTTGGCGCGCCGATGATCCTTAACCCCTACATGCTCATCCCCTTTGTTGCCGCCGGCTGCGTCAACGTGAGTGTTGCCAAGTTCTTTATCGATAACGTGGGCATGAATGGCTTCTCCTTCGTGGTGCCTTGGGCCACCCCCGCCCCCATCGGCATTTTCATCACCACGAACTTCCAGCTTATTGCCCTGGTATTTGTCGCGATCATCATCTTGCTGGACGCCATCATCTACCTGCCGTTCTTGAAGGCATACGATAAGCTGCTCTGCGACCAGGAGGCCGAGCGCGCCGCCGAGCTGGGTCTCGAGTCCAACGGTGCCGCTGCCATTGCCGCCAACGCCTCTGCGCCCGCTGTCGAGCAGACTACCGCTTCCGTCGAGACGACCGTTGTCGCCGCCGACAGCAAGCCTGTCGCCGATCAGCCCGAGCCCGCCGCCGACGCATCCGCTAAGAAGGACGTCGATGGCCTGAAGGTCCTCGTCCTGTGCGCCGGCGCCGGCACCTCTGCCATGCTTGCCAACGCCATCAAGGAAGGTGCTGCGCAGACCGGAGAGAATATTGCTTCCTCCGCAGGCGCTTATGGCCAACACACTGCCATCATGGATCAGTACGACGTCATCGTGCTCGCCCCGCAGGTCCGCAGCTATTACAACGACATGAAGGCCGACACCGATCGCCTGGGCATTAAGCTGCTCGCCCCGCGCGGTAAGGAATATATCGACCTTACTCGCGACCCCGCCGGCGCCATCAAGTGGCTCCGCGAGAACCTCGACTAGTTCCTCCCTCTGTTGGTGCCCGGACCCCCAGTTTGGGCACCTCTCCCTATTCGTATCCCACAGAAAGGATGACTCATGACCAACCCCATGCAGTTCCCCGACGGCTTTGTGTTTGGCGGCGCCACCGCCGCTTATCAGGTTGAGGGCGAGACCCGCACGCACGGCAAGGGCAAAGTGCCCTGGGACGATTTCCTGGCTGCTCAGGGTCGCTTCTCCCCCGACCCCGCAAGCGATTTCTACAACAAGTATCCGGTCGATATCGACCTGTGCCAGCGCTTCGGCATCAACGGCATTCGCGTCTCCATCGCTTGGAGCCGCATCTTCCCCAACGGCACTGGTGAGATTAACCCCGAGGGCGTCTCTTTCTATCACGAGCTTTTCGCCACCTGCAACAAAGCCGGCGTTATCCCCTATGTCACGCTCGATCACTTCGATACGCCCGAGGCCTTCTACCAGGACGGTGGCGAGGGATTCCTGACGCGCACGACGATCGACGCCTTTGTCGAGTACGCCAAGTTCTGCTTTGCCGAGTTCACCGAGGTCAAGCACTGGTTTACCTTTAACGAGATTCCCGCAACCGCCGAGGGCAGCTTTATCGTTGGCAACTGGCCGCACGGCGAGAAGTACCGCCTGGACAAGGCCTTCCAGCTCATGCACAACATGATGGTGGCCCACGCCAAGGCTGTCGTCGCCTTCCATGAGGGCGGCTTTGAGGGCGAGATTGGCATTGTCCAGAACCTGGAGCCCAAGTATCCCCTCGACCCCAACAATGCCGCCGACTGCGAGGCAGCTCGCATGGCCGACGTCATCAACAACCGCTGGGTACTCGACGCCACCTTCCGCGGCCACTATGCAGCCGATACCATGGAGGCCGCAACCAAGCTGGCCCATATCGCCGGCGGCGAGCTCGACGTCCGCGACGAGGACATCGCCGCGCTGACCGCCGCGCTCCCCTACAACGATTGCCTGGGCGTCAACACCTACAAGTGCCAGTTCCTGCGTGCCGCCGAGGGCGAAAACGACATCAACCACAATGGCACCGGCGACAAGGGCTCCTCGCGCTGGTTCCTCAAGGGCGTAGGCGAGGCATGCGTGCGCGAAGGCGTTCCCACCACCGATTGGGACTGGATTATCTATCCCGAGGGCCTGTACGATCTGCTGCTTCGCATTAAGAACGATTACCCCAACTACAAGAAGATCTACATCACCGAAAACGGCATGGGCTATAAGGACGACTTTGAGGACGGCTTTATCGACGACGCCCCTCGCATCGACTACATGCGTCAGCATCTCGCATGGATCCTCAAGGCAATCGACGGCGGCGTGAACGTCGACGGTTACTTTGTGTGGTCGCTGCAGGACCAGTTCTCCTGGACCAACGGCTACAACAAGCGCTACGGCCTGTTCTACATCGACTTTGAGACCCAGAAGCGCTATCCCAAGGCGAGCGCGTACTGGTACAAGAACGTCGCGGAGACCGGCCTGCTCATGGCTTAACTTCTGCCACATACCCCCTGTCGGCCGCATGCGAATCCCTCCACGGGTTCGCATGCGGCCTTTTTGTTTTTGGTGGGCCCGAGCGGATCATTCGTCTCGATCTGTAACATCTAACTGGGATTTTCGGTCTTAAATGTTACAGATCGAGACAAACAGGAGTCCGGTCAAAAAATCTCAATCTGTAACACGTAGCCCACTTTCGACCGTCTACCTGTTACAGATCAAGACAATAAGATAGTCAAATCCGAACTTTCCAAGCAGTTATGAAGCATGGTTTCTAGTTTTCGGTATCACGAACATACTTTCGGTATCATTTAATGGTATTATGATATCGAAAGTATGTTCGTGATACCGAAAGGAGCCGCATGCGCCAGTTCGATTACACCACAGTCCCAGCGGAACTCGAAGCAACTCCAATCACCAACCTCCTCCTCTCGATACGCGAGCATAAAGGCCGTCAGCTTGCTCTGAGTCAAGTCAAACCCGAGCTTCTATCGTCCCTAATGGAGGAGGCTAAGATCCAAAGCACCCGATCCTCCAACGGACTTGAAGGAATTGTTACCACCCAAAAAAGACTCAAAGCGATCATGGCGTATTCCGCCAAGCCAAGCTCCCGCGCAGAGGAAGAAATCGCTGGATACCGAGATGCGCTGTCGCTTATTCACGAGCAGCACGATTTCATTCCCGTAACGCCATCGGTCATTTTGCAGTTGCATCGTGACCTCATGGTACACACAGCAATCTCGTATGGGGGCCATTGGAAAGATAGCGATAACGAAATCATCTCCATCGACGATCAAGGCAATCGATTTGTGCGCTTTAGGCCGCCTTCGGCCCTAGCAACCCCCGGACTTATCGAAGAAGCCTGTCGGTCCCTCAACGACGCCTTATCTCGTCAAGTTTGCGACCCCCTCCTTATATCATTCCGCTTCATCTTCGATTTTGTCAGCATTCATCCCTTCAACGATGGCAATGGCAGGATGAGCCGGCTCCTTACAACGCTGCTACTCGAAAAGACTGGATACGACGTTGCGCGTTACATCAGCATCGAACGACTTATTGAAGACAACAAGGCGCTCTACTACAACGCCCTCGCTGCAAGCTCCATTGGATGGAATGAAAATCAAAACACCGAAGCACCCTTTATCCGTTTCATGCTCGGAACAACCCTGGCCGCCTACCGACAGCTCGAGCAGCGTACCCTAATTGAATCAAGCACTCGTCCCATGTCGAAGCAAGCGCGCATCGCCGTTCTATTTCAACAGAGACCCGGCGTCATTAAGAAATCCGACATCCGATCCAACTGCCCCGATATCAGCGAGGTAACCGTTAAACGAACCCTCGGTCAGCTTGTTAGTTGCAGCGCAATCGAAAAAACAGGAGCGGGTCGTTCGACGGGCTACATACTCAAAGACGCCCATGCTCTAGAACTATTCTTACAAGCCACAATACCCGATGGCGAGGCCGCAATAACAAAAGAGGCTCCAAAGGATAAACTCCTTGAACGTGTAAACCACGCCGAGGATGAAAGCAGAGAAGGGCTCTATGAAGACTACGATTCATTCTCAATGGACATAAAGACGAAATACGGAGTCTAGTCATATCTCAGAATAGCCTCATCCTTGTTGCCCAAAGTCATTTACGCGTCATTTTAAAGCGGTACCCCTGCGCCGGCAGGGGGGGGCAGAAGTATCGCCTGCCGATCTTGCTGGAGTCGGCGATCAGATAGCGCGAGTCGGCCTTGCTA
>USNA01000032.1 GCA_900555955.1 uncultured Collinsella sp.
CAATCTGGTGCGATGGGGACGGGTTAGCTTGCACCAAATGGCAGAGAGGCAGCGTTTTCCCAGATAAAACCTGCCAAAATAAACCTGTCCCTTTTTGGCAGGTTGGTCGTAGTTATTACGTGGCGGTCGAGGTCGACCGTATAGGCCGCGCCTTGTTTGGCTAAAGTACATTTATCTGTGTTTAACTCGCCCAAGGCTGCATGGCGTGGGCGATGGCCAAAAAGGAAAACCACATGGGATTCATGTCAAAGCTGCTGTCCTTTGGATCCGATAAGGACCTTAAGCGCTACTACAAGATCGTCGATCAGATCAACGGTCTTGAGCCCCAGTTTGAGAAGATGACCGAGGAGGAGCTCCGCGCCCAGACCGATAAGTTCCGCGAGCGTTACGCCAACGGCGAGTCGCTCGACGACATGCTTCCCGAGGCTTTTGCCACCGTGCGCGAAGCTTCCAAGCGCACCATGGGCATGCGTCACTTTGATGTACAGCTCATCGGCGCCATGGCGCTGCACGAGGGCCACATCGCCGAGATGAAGACCGGCGAAGGCAAGACCCTCGTCTCCACGCTGGCCGGCTATCTCAACGCTATCGCCGGTAAGGGCGTGCATGTCGTCACCGTCAACGACTACCTGGCCAAGCGCGACTCCGAGTGGATGGGTCGCATCTACAAGTATCTGGGCATGACCGTCGGTCTGCTTCAGAACAACATGCCGCTCGAGCTCAAGCGCCCAGCCTACCAGGCCGACGTCACGTACGGCACCAACTCCGAGTTCGGTTTCGATTATCTGCGCGACAACATGGTTACCCGCCCCGAGCAGCGTGTTCAGCGCGGCCACAACTACGCCATCGTCGACGAGGTCGACTCCATCCTGATCGACGAGGCCAGAACGCCGCTCATCATCTCGGGTGCCGGCACCAAGTCCGCCAGCACCTACAAGGACTTCGCGCGTGCCGTGCGCGGCCTTGAGCGCGGCGAGGACGTCTCGCACGACATGCTCACCGCCACCGAGGACGTTGAGCCCACGGGCGACTTCGTCATGGACGAGGCCAAGCACACCATCGCCGCCACCGAGCGCGGCCTTAAGAAGATCGAGCGCCGCCTGGGTATCGATGACATCTATGCCGACCTTTCGGGCCAGCTGGTCAACCACCTGCAGCAGGCGCTGAAGGCCCAGTACATGTTCCACCGCGACAAGCAGTACGTGGTCACCAACGGCGAGGTCAAGATCGTCGACGAGTTCACCGGTCGTATCATGGAAGGCCGCCGCTATTCCGAGGGCCTGCACCAGGCCATCGAGGCCAAAGAGGGCGTGCTCGTGCGCGAGGAGAACCAGACCCTTGCCACCATCACCCTGCAGAACTACTTCCGTCTCTATGACAAGCTCTCCGGCATGACCGGTACGGCACTCACCGAGGACGCTGAGTTCCGCGAGATTTACAAGCTGCCCGTCGAGGTCATTCCCCCCAACAAGCCCGTGCAGCGTGTTGACCACGAGGACCTGGTGTACCGCACCATCCAGGCCAAGTACAACGCCGTTGCCGACGACGTTGAGCGTCGTCACGCCAAGGGCCAGCCGGTCCTGGTGGGCACCGTCTCCATTGAGAGCTCCGAGAAGCTGTCCGCCGCCCTTACCAAGCGCGGTATCGCGCACGAGGTCCTCAACGCCAAGCACCACGAGCGCGAGGCCCATATCGTGGCCCAGGCTGGTCGCTATGGCGCCGTGACCATCGCTACCAACATGGCCGGCCGTGGTACCGACATCTTGCTGGGCGGCAACCCCGACGAGCTGGTGCGCGAGCGCCTGGAGTACGAGGGCCTGACCATGGAGGACGTGACGCCCGAGCAGCTCGAGCAGTTTAACGCCGAGGCCAAGGAGACCTGTAAGGCCGAGCGCGAGCGCGTGCTTGCCGCCGGCGGCCTGACCGTTATCGGCACCGAGCGCCATGAGTCCCGCCGTATCGACAACCAGCTGCGCGGCCGTTCCGGCCGTCAGGGCGATCCGGGCGAGACCCAGTTCTACCTGTCGCTCGAGGACGACCTCATGCGCCTGTTCGGCGGCGACAGGATGGACCGCGTCTCCAAGATGATGGTCACGGCCGACATGGGCGACGACATACCCATCCAGCACAAGATCATCTCCAAGGCCGTCGAGAACGCCCAGCATAAGGTCGAGAGCATCAACTTCTCCATGCGTAAGAGCGTCCTTGAGTACGACGACGTCATGAACAAGCAGCGCCAGGTCATCTACGCCGAGCGCAACAAGATTCTGGACGGCAAGGACCTGACCGACCACATCACCGAGGTCATGCACGATACCGTGTACCGCTGTGTTCAGGAGTTCTGCACCAAGGACAGCCACGAGGGCGAGCGCGATCTTGAGGGTCTGCGCAAATGGGTCGTCGAGCTGACTGGGCATATCGATACCCCTCAGTTCCCCGACGAGGATTTTGAGGCCCTGGCCGCCGATGTCCTGGCCTATGTTGAGAAGTGCTACAACATGAAGGCCGAGCGTCTGGGCGAGGACCTGATGCGCGAGCTCAATACCCAGGTCATGCTGCGCGTCATCGATACGCGTTGGATGAACTACCTGCAGGAGATGGACTACCTCAAGACCGGTATCGGCCTGCGCGGCTTTGGCCAGCGCGACCCGCTGGTTGAGTACAAGACCGAGGCCTACGGCGCGTTCCAGATACTTGTCGATACCATGTACGAGGATTACCTGCGCACTGTTCTGCGCATTGAGATCAAGGCTGCCCCGCAGGCTGTGGAGCACAAGGAGGAGCCCGCCCTTAAGGGCGCGCGCTTCTCTGGTCCCGCCGAGGTCGATGGCGACAACAGCGATTCGGTGCTGCGCAAGCAGGCGCAGGGGCAGGCCCGCACCGCCGTCCAGGGTGGTCCGGCTGCCGTTAACAACGGCGGCAAGGGGACGACATACCGCAAGTCCGAGAGCGATGACCCCTATGTCAACGTGGGCCGCAACGACCTGTGCCCTTGCGGTAGCGGTAAGAAGTTCAAGTACTGCCACGGCAGGAATCGTTAATGGCCCACAGCCCAAAAGCGCCCATTTCGCGTTTGCGGACCGACTCGGCGAGGTCGAGTCATATCTCCATTTGGACGAGAAACGCACCCGCGTGGCGGAGCTTGAGGCCAAAAGCGTCGCCCCGGGCTTTTGGGACGACGCCGATGCCGCTCGCGCCACGATGGAGGAGATTGCGCGCGCCAAGGAGGACATCGCCGCCGTGGATTCCGCGCGCGGTGAGCTTTCCGATGCTCGCGCCGCGTTGGAGCTTGTCGAGGAAATGGGCGATGACCCCGATGCCGCTGCGCTGCGTGAGGAGGCTGCCGCCACGGCGGAGCGCCTTTCCCGCGCCATCGACGAGCTTGAGCTTGCGAGCTGGTTTACCGGGGAGTTCGACCATGGCGACGCGATTGTGACCATCAAGCCCGGGCAGGGCGGTTTGGAGGCCCAGGACTGGACCTTCATGCTCTTTAAGATGTACATGAAGTACTGCCAGCGCCGCGGTTGGAAGGTCACCATCAACGATTGCCCCGCGGCCGAGGTTATCGGCATCGATCGCGCGACCTTTACCGTCGAAGGCAAGGATGCCTTTGGCATGCTTCGTGCCGAGGCCGGTGTTCACCGCCTGGTGCGCATTAGCCCCACCGACGACAAGAAGCGCCGCCAGACTACGTTTGCCGGCGTCGAGGTCATTCCGGTACTGCCCGACGATATCGATATCGAGATTAGTCCCGATGACATTCGCGTCGACGTGTACCATGCAAGCGGCCCGGGCGGCCAGGGTGTCAACACCACCGACTCCGCCGTGCGCGTGACGCATTTCCCCAGCGGTATCGTGGTCACGTGTCAAAACGAGCGCAGCCAGATTCAAAACAAGGCCGCGTGCATGCAGATCCTCAAGGCGCGCCTGTACGAGATTGAGCTCGAAAAGCGCGCCGAGGCCCTGGATGAGATTCGCGGACCCAAGACCACAATTGGTTTTGGCAACCAGATCCGCAGCTACGTGCTCTACCCGTACCAGATGGTTAAGGACCTGCGCACGGGCGTGGAGACCAGCAACGTCGAGGCAGTTCTTGACGACGGCGACCTGGATCCATTTGTGATTGGCTATCACCGTTGGGCTACCGGCAACGCTGACGCGGAGGCCCCGTCTGCATAAACCGCTCAGTTTATGTGGAAATGGATTAAAACCCTCCGAGCAGGGTGGTTTTGTATCCAGAATATACCCTGCACAGGGGTGGTTTTTGTCCGGCGAATCGGTAGAATCGAATACAAGAAGAAGTTCAAAGCGCATCCGATGGGGTGCGCTTTTTTGAGGGAGGCAGCATGGCATATCGTCTGGACATCAAGCGCATTCTTTCGATGAACTTCTTTCACGATCTGCCCCAGATCATGTTGGGGTGTGCCTTGGCCGCCATCGCGACCGACCTGTTTTTGATTCCCAACGGTCTTGCAGCCGGTGGCGTTACGGGCCTTGCGACGATTATCCAGGCAGTCGGCGCAGCGCGAGGCGTGTCGCTTCCCGTCGGTATCCAGACCATCGTGATGAATGCCTTGCTGCTGCTGATCGTTATGCGCGAGGGTGGCATTTTCTACGTAGTGCAGACGGCGACGGGCTTTGTGCTGCTGGGCTTCTTTACCGATCTGTTTGCCCCGTTTGTAGCGCCTCTGGCACATGCGGACCTGATGCTTCCCGCTATGTGGGGCGGCATTATCACGGGCATTGGTTACGGCATGGTGTTGCGCGCCGGCGCCAACACCGGCGGCTCGGACACGATTGGCCAAATCATCTCGCGTAACACCTCGCTGCCGGTGGGCTCGACCGTCATGGCAATCGACGTTGCCGTGTGCGCACTGTCGGCCCCGGTCTTCTCGGTCGAAAACGCGCTGTATGCAGGCCTTTCGATGGTCATTAGCGGTTATGTGATCGATGCTGTGGTCGACGGCGGCAACAGGCGCCGTATGGTGCTCATCATCTCGGACAAGTTTCCCGATATTGCGGCTGACATCATGTATGGCCTGGGTCGCGGCTGCACCAAGTTTAAGGCGACCGGCATGTACTCGGGTGCCGAGAAGCCGGTGATCATGGTCATTGTGAGCCGTCGCGAGCTCAACACGCTCAAGACCATTGTGCGCGAGCGCGACCCGCGTGCCATTGTGACGGTCGCCGACGTTACGGAGACCTTCGGTGAGGGATTCAAGGACATTAACGCGTAGGCTGAATTTTGGTTTGCGGATCAATTTTGTGCCGGAGCGAGAGGCAGCCACCGCATCCAAAAGACGTTCACATTGATAAACCGTTTCATCAGCGGTTCTGCCTGCTAAATTGTTCAAATAATGATAAAAACTCTGGTAAAGCCTTCAGTTTCCAGCATAATGAATGACGTACGTGCATTGCGGCTGTGTTGGGATTACCTTCGGCGCCGTGCGCATCTTGTCTTAAGAGGATGAAAGGAAGGCACAATGAGCGACGAAGAGCTCAAAAAGGTTGCCAACGAGGTAAGGAAGGGCATCGTCACCGGCGTGCACGCTGCCAAGTCCGGCCATCCGGGCGGTTCGCTCGGCGCTGCCGACATCATGACCTATCTGTACTTTGAGGAAATGAACGTCGACCCGGCCGATCCCCGCAAGGCCGATCGCGACCGCTTTGTGCTTTCCAAGGGTCATTGCGCTCCGGGCCTGTACGCCGTGCTCGCCGAGCGCGGGTTCTTCCCCAAGAAGGACCTCGAGACGCTGCGCCATATCGGCAGCCACCTGCAGGGTCACCCCAACATGAACGACACCCCGGGCGTCGACATGTCTACCGGCTCCCAGGGCATCTCCGCTGCCGTGGGCATGGCCGTTGCCGCCAAGCACTGGGGCGATACTTACCGCACGTACGCCCTGCTGGGCGATGGTGAGAGCGAGGAGGGCCAGGTCTGGGAGGCCGCCATGTTTGCCGGCAACCAGCAGCTCGACAACCTCTGCGTGATTGTTGACCACAATGGCCTGCAGATCGACGGCTCCGTCGAGGAGGTCAACGACCCCATGCCGCTGGCAGACAAGTTTCGCGCCTTTAAGTTCCACGTGGTGGAGCTTGCCGACGGCAACGACTTCGACCAGATCCGCGCCGCCTTTGCCGAGGCTCGCGCCACCAAGGGCCAGCCGACCGCCATTATCGCCGAGACCATGAAGGGCAAGGGCGTCTCCTTTATGGAGAACCAGGTTGGTTGGCACGGCAAGGCCCCCAACGATGAACAGTTTGAGCAGGCCATGGCAGAGCTCACGGCCGCCGGAGAGGAGCTCTAGGATGGCAGACGTCAAGAAAATCGCCACGCGCGTAAGCTACGGCGAGGCTCTCGTCGAGCTCGCCAACGAGCACGATGACTTTGTGGTCCTCGACGCCGATCTGGCCGCCGCCACGCAGACCGGTAAGTTTAAGGCAGCCTGCCCCGACCGCTTCTTCGATGTGGGCATTGCCGAGAGCAACCTGATGGGTGTTGCCGCCGGTATCGCAACCACCGGCCGCGTTGCCTTCGCGAGCAGCTTTGCCATGTTTGCCGCCGGCCGCGCCTTTGAGCAGGTCCGCAACTCCATTGGCTACCCGCATCTCAATGTCAAGATCGGCGCCACGCACGCCGGCATCTCTGTGGGCGAGGACGGCGCCACGCACCAGTGCTGCGAGGATATCGCCCTCATGCGCGTCATTCCCGGCATGACCGTCATCGTTCCCGCCGACGACGTCGAGGCCCGCGCCGTGACGCGCGCCGCCTACGAGTGCGACGGCCCCGTGTACATGCGCTTTGCCCGTCTGGCCTCGCCGGTCATCAACGACCCCGAGACCTACAAGTTTGAGCTGGGTCGCGGCATCGTTATGCGCGAGGGCGCCGACGTCACCATCATCGCCTGCGGTCTGATGGTCGGCGAGGCCCTCGAGGCTGCCGAGCAGCTTGCTGCCGAGGGTATCGACGCCGAGGTCATCAACATGCACACCATTAAGCCCATCGACGCTGACCTGATCGTCAAGAGCGCCACCAAGACCGGTCACGTCGTGACCGTCGAGGAGCACTCCGTGATCGGTGGCCTGGGCAGCGCCGTTGCCGATGTCCTGTGCGAGCAGTGCCCGACGCCGCTCAAGAAGATCGGCGTCAACGACACGTTCGGCGAGTCCGGCCCGGGCGCCGAGCTCCTGCACAAGTACGGCCTGGACGCCGCCAACATCGTGGCGACCACCAAGGAGTTCTTGGCATAAGGCAAGGCGGATCTCAAGGACTGCTTCGCCAGTACTATGGAAACCCGGCAGGGGCGCTCTCTTGGAGGGCGCCCCTGTTTCAGTTGCGGTGAAATAAGGACTGTTTTGCCAGCCTAAAGACTCAATTAATCCGCATTTCACCGCAACTTTCGAAGGCGTTCCCGCTTGTGCTGGCTCCGTCGCGACGATTGATTGCGGCTTGGCACAGTGCGGCGACATCGGGGGCATCGCCGCCTCGGTATGTCATGGCGAGCAAGGCGGCATCATAGATTTCGTCATTGGTCACATCGGCGGCATCAATGGGGCAGAAGGTGAGAATTGAATCCTGTTCTGCAAGCTCGGCCAGATCGATCGTTTCACCCATGGCAAAGGCATCATCGAGGACGAGTGTGGCACTCGTGCATGGAATTTGATAGATCGTGCCATCCGCAGCGATAGGGGAACCTGCTGCCTCGAGCGTGTAGACACCTTGTATGAGATTGATGCCAGAGCCATCGGAGGCGACGAACTCAATCCTGTCGACCGTTATTCCGTCGATGGTCTTGCCCGTAATGTGTATCGGAACGCGCGATGCCCCGTTATCGGTGTCCCAGCCCGCAGCCGTGACATCCAGCACAATGGCGTGCTCCGAATGGGCGGATACGAAGTGCGACAACACCTGCCGCAGATGAAGGCCCATACAGCTACCGCCGACAATGCCAATTACCAGCATGCAGACAAGGATGACCTCAACGTGGTTCCGAGGCTTTACCCGAAGCCCAGAATCAGCAGAGATGCCATTGACGGCAGCCCCGCACGCCGTGCAGTACCTCACGCCATCGCGCAACTCAGCTCCACAATAAGGACAATTCATACTGGCCCCCACAACCATAGGCGTTCCTATCGAGGCCACTGTAAATCGACAATCCAAATCCGAGTTGCGCAACAATCAAATCAAGCCCATTTCAAGCAAGAGCTTCCTCCGGGAAACGGGCCCATCCCAACAAAGTGCAATTCAGACCCTCCCAAGCATGCATTTGCTGCACCTAATAGAAAC
>USNA01000033.1 GCA_900555955.1 uncultured Collinsella sp.
TAGTCTGGGGTCGCCGCGCTGCTTGGCGTATGCGCACCGGCGAGTCGCTTGCCGTGGAGCAGGCGGGCGAGCCCGCGCTCGATGGACGCCATCGCGCCCTGAGTTCCGATATCCTTGCAATCGATGATCTGGCCCGTGCCGCCGGCACGCAGGCCGTGGAGGAGTAGACCATGAATCCCATTACCATGAAGCTCGTCGTCGATGATCTGATTTTGCAGGCTCTGCGCGAGGACATTACCTTTGAGGACGTGAGTACGGCGAGCGTGTGCCCCACGGCGCGCCCCGCTACCGTTGAGCTCATCGCCAAGGCCGACGGCATTATCGCCGGCCTGGACGTATTCGCCCGCACCTTTGAGCTGCTGGATTCGCAGAGCTCGGTGCTGTTTGATGTCGCCGACGGTGACGAGGTGCACGCCGGCGACCACGTGGGTCAGGTGCGCGGAGACGCGCGCGTGCTGCTTTCGGGCGAGCGTGTGGCGCTCAACTACCTGCAGCGCATGAGCGGCATCGCTACTTACACGCATCGGATGGCGGCTGCGCTCGAGGGCACCAAGACCGTGCTTGTCGACACGCGCAAGACCACACCGGGCATGCGCGTCTTCGAGAAGGCCGCGGTCGAGATCGGCGGCGGCAGCAATCACCGCTACAACCTGTCGACGGCCGTCATGCTCAAGGACAACCACATCGACGCTGCCGGTGGCGTGGCACGCGCGATTGAGATGGCGCGCGCCCATGCATCGTTTACCACGACGGTTGAGATCGAGTGCGAGAGCCTGGACATGGTGCGCGAGGCCGTGGAGGCCGGCGCCGACATCATCATGTTCGACAACATGGCCCACGACGACATGGCTGCTGCGATTGAGCTTATCGCCGGTCGCGCCAAGACCGAGTGCTCGGGCAACGTGGACGCCAACAATATCCGCGCGCTCGCCGACCTGGGCGTTGACTATATTAGCTCGGGCGCGTTGACGCACTCTGCGCCGATTCTCGACCTCTCGCTTAAGCACCTGCGTCTGCTGGACGGTAAATAATGGACGCCCGCGAGCGTCGCCGTGCCATCATGGGCGTGCTCGAGGAAGCCAAGGAGCCCGTTTCGGGCAGCGCACTTGCCCGCGAGGTGGGTGTGAGCCGCCAGATTGTCGTGCAAGACATCGCTCTGCTGCGCGCCGACGGGCATGATATCGTGGCGACCAACCGTGGTTATGTGCTGCAGGAGGCCCCCAGCAGCCCCGCTGTGCCCACGCGCTTGGTCAAGGTTCGCCACAGCGTGGAGCAGGCAGGCGATGAGCTCACGAGTGTCGTCGACGCCGGAGGCGCCGTGCTCAACGTGATCGTCAATCACCGCGTGTACGGCAAGATCACGGCCGACCTGGACATCCGCAATCGTCGCGATGTTGAGCGCTACCTGCACGATATCGAGAGCGGCAAGAGTTTCCCGCTACTAACGGTGACGAGCGGCTATCACTTCCATCGCATCGCGGCGGAGGACGAGCAAACCCTCGACGAGATCGAGGCCATGCTCAAGGAGAAAGGTTACTTGGCGGACCTAATGCCCTACGAGGACGATTTGTCCTAGTCGACGCCGCATCTATAAGTTGCGGTGAAATAGTTCCTAAAATCGGCATCCAAGCCATAAAACAGGAACTATTCCACCGCAACTGCCAAGGGTCCCGCTTCAAATTAGCTGCCCACACATGCAAAAGGAGGCCTCCGCGGCGATGCGGAGGCCTCCTTTTTTGTGCACGGTGTACTTGTGAGTGTGCAAGTGGGGGAGTTGTTACTCCTCGACGATCTCGGTGATCGCGCCGGCGGGGCAAGCGTCCTGGCAAGCGCCACAGGCGACGCAGGAATCCTCGTCAGCGACGGTAGCGACGTCCTGGAGCTCCAGAACGCCAGCGGGGCAGGAGTCGACGCAAACGCCACAAGCGATGCACTCGTCGGCATCAATTACGGGATGAGCCATGGTAGTTTCCTCTCTGTTGACCGACGCTACAGGCGATGTGCGTCGGTTTGATTCGGGCAAAAACATACCACGGGAGCGACCGTTTGCAATACCCTCTGACCGGCATCTTCATACCGTTCGCCGAGTATGCCACGGCTTACTAAAAAACATGCAGGTGAGGCCGTTGAGCTGCGCAAATGTTAGCTATAGGTGACTTGAAATATAGGGCGATTGAGCGTGCTTGCGGAAACCGCATCCCGTTATTTGGCCGAAAACCGGGTCGCAGTTTCCGGTTGGGCCCGCTAGAGGAAACTGCGACCCGGAATCCACGCTCAAACCGGGATGAACTTTCCGCAAGACGGCCCCCAGGCACCCCCGGACGCAAACCTCAGCCATCTCTACATAGATCTCGATAGATCTGCCGAGAACTCAAACAGTGTATCTACCTGCGCATTTGAGAACCTAAACTCTCAGAGATAAGAAATCTTATATGAATTGACTTAGATTTTGTATATTCCGGCCCATAAGGGGATACACTACATCCTGAAAGACAAGCCGAAGCGCCGCGTGACAGATCGTCGAGGCGGCGCGAACGCAAAAGAGAGAGGGAATTTCTAATGAGTAAGATTCTTGGCATCGACCTTGGTACTACTAACTCCGCTATGGCCGTCCTCGAGGGCGGTTCTCCGACCATTATCGTGAACGCCGAAGGTGACCGCACCACCCCGTCCGTTGTTGGCTTCCGTGCTGACGGCGACCGCGTCGTGGGTAAGGCCGCTAAGAACCAGGCTGTCACCAACCCCAAGAACACCGTGTTCTCCATCAAGCGCTTCATGGGCCGCAAGTACTCCGAGTGCACCTCCGAGATCAAGACCGTGCCGTATGAGGTCAAGGAGGGCCAGGGCGGCCGTGCCGTCGTCGACATCGAGGGCAAGGATTACACCGCCGAGCAGGTGAGCGCCATGACGCTCGCGAAGATGAAGGCCGACGCCGAGAAGTATCTGGGCGAGACCGTCACCGACGCCGTCATCACCGTCCCGGCCTACTTCAACGACGCCCAGCGTCAGGCCACCAAGGACGCCGGTAAGATCGCCGGCCTCAACGTCAAGCGTATCGTCAACGAGCCGACCGCTGCCGCTCTTGCCTATGGCCTGGATAAGCAGGGCACCGACCAGCGCATCCTGGTCTTCGACCTGGGTGGCGGCACCTTCGACGTCTCCATCCTCGACCTCGCCGACGGCGTGTTTGAGGTTCTGTCCACCTCGGGCGACAACCACCTGGGCGGCGACGACTGGGATCAGCGCGTCATCGACTGGATGGCCGACAAGTTCCAGCAGGAGAACGGCGTCGATCTGCGTCAGGACCCCATGGCCCTGCAGCGTCTGAAGGAGGCTGCCGAGAACGCCAAGAAGGAGCTCTCCGCGGCGCAGCAGTCTACCATTAACCTGCCGTTCATTACCATGAACCAGTCCGGCCCGCTGCACCTCAACTACACGCTGACCCGCGCCGAGTTCGAGAAGATCACCCGCGACCTGCTCGAGCGCTGCAAGCAGCCTGTTACCAACGCCCTCCGCGACGCTAAGCTCAAGCTCTCCGATCTGACCGAGGTCATCCTCGTCGGCGGTTCCACCCGTATGCCCGCTGTCCAGGATCTGGTCAAGACCATGACCGGCAAGCAGCCCAACATGTCCGTGAACCCCGACGAAGTCGTTGCCGACGGTGCTGCCGTCCAGGGCGGCGTGCTCACCGGCGACGTCGAGGGCATCCTGCTGCTCGACGTTACCCCGCTGTCGCTGGGCGTTGAGACCATGGGCGGCATCATGACCAAGATGATCGACCGCAACACCACGATCCCGACCTCCAAGACCGAGGTCTACTCCACCGCAGCCGACAACCAGACCAGCGTCGAGATCAACGTGCTCCAGGGCGAGCGCGAGCTTGCCCGCGACAACAAGTCGCTCGGTAAGTTCCAGCTGACCGGTATCCCGGCTGCCCGCCGCGGCGTGCCGCAGATCGAGGTCACCTTCGACATCGACGCCAACGGCATCGTCAAGGTCTCCGCTAAGGACAAGGGCACCGGTAAGGAGCAGCAGATCACTATCTCCGGTTCCACCGCTCTGTCTGACGACGAGGTCGATCGTATGGTCAAGGACGCCGAGGCTCATGCCGAGGAGGACAAGAAGCAGAAGGAAGAGGTCGAGGTCCGCAACCAGACCGACAGCCTGTGCTACTCCACCGAGCAGACCCTCAACGAGCTGGGCGACAAGGTTTCCGCCGACGTGAAGTCCAAGGCCGAGGCCGCTATCGCCGACGCCAAGAAGGCGCTCGAGGGCTCTGACGTCGAGGCCATCAAGGCCGCCGGCGAGTCCCTGCAGTCCGTGGCCTACGAGCTGGCCCAGGTTGTCTACGCCGACGCTCAGCAGCAGACCGACGGTGCCGCTGGTGCCCAGCCTGCCGACGATGACGTAGTCGACGCCGACTACGAGGTTGTGGACGACGAGGACAAGTAATCATGTCCGCCCGTAAAGCTCGCACGGAGGCGGCTGCCGCCGGCGCCGCCCCCGTTGACTCTGAGGAGAAGGACGTGAAGATTCCCGTAGAGGCCGCAGACGATACCGAGGTCAATGAGGCCCCGGCCGCCGAGGCTGCCGAGAACCAGGTAGAGGATTCCAACAAGGAGGCGACGATGACCGAGGACGAGATGGTGGAAGCCGCTATCCGCGCCGGTGAGGAAGCCGCCGACAACGACTTTAAGCTCAAGTTCGAGCAGGCCCAAAAGGAGCTTGCCGACGTGCGCAATGAGCTCGATGCTGCGGCAGAGGCTCAGAAGGCCGCCGAGGACAAGGCGAAGGACGCTACCGAGCGCACCGCTCGTCTGCAGGCCGACTGGGAGAACTTCCGTCGCCGCACCGCCAACGAGCGCATCGCCGAGCGCGAGCGCGCGACCGAGAAGCTTGCCACCGCGCTGTTGCCGGTGATCGACGATATCGAGCGCGCGATCGACCATGCCCGCAGCCAGGAGCTTTCCGACGACTTTAAGCAGTTCGTCGATGGCGTTGACGCGGTACATGCCAAGCTGCTCGACGTGTTTGCGCACGAGGGCGTTGAGCCCATCGACCCCAAGGGCGAGGCGTTCGATCCGCTCGAGCACCAGGCTGTGGGTCGCGTCGAGGACGCATCGCAGTATGACGAGACCGTCAACGATGTGTACCAGAAGGGCTACCGCATGGCGGATCGCATCCTGCGTTCCGCGATGGTGACGGTGACCTACGGTGGCGAGAAGCGCCCCGCACCGGAGCCCGAAGCGGCGCCCGAGGATGCTACGGCCGATACGGCCGAGAGCACCGAGGAGTAATTGAGAAGGGCCCCGGGGCAACACCCGGGGCCCTTTCTGGCCTAGTGCCATATGACAGTATGAGCCGCCGTCCGCAGGGGCGGCGGATATAACAGGAGAGGAGCTACGATGGCTGCAGGCAAAACCTTCTATGACATCCTGGGCGTATCCAAGAGCGCCTCCGACAAAGAGATCAAGAGCGCGTTTCGCAAGCTCGCGCAAAAATATCACCCCGATGCCGGCGGCGACGAGGCCAAGTTTAAGGAGATCAGCGAGGCCTACGAGACGCTTTCGGACGAGAAGAAGCGCAAAGAGTACGACCAGATGCTCATGTTTGGCGGCATGCCGGGCGCGGGCGGCGCGTATGGCGGCGGCTACGGTGCCGGTGCGGGCGCCAGCGGCTGGGGCGACATCTTCGACAGCATCTTTAGCGGCAACGGCGCCTGGGGCAGCGATTGGGGCTCGGGTTTCGCCGGGGCTGCGGGCGCTGCCGGTGCGGGTGCGGGTCGCAGCCGCGCTCGCAAGGGCGGCGACCTGTCGCTGACCGTCGATGTGACGGCCGAGGACGCGTTTCGCGGCGTGACGCACAAGGTCACCTACCGCATTCCCTCGACAGGCGAGCAACAGACCATTACGGTCTCGGTGCCCGCGGGGGCGGTCCACGGCGGCGAGTATGGCGTTGCCGGCGGCGAGCGCGGCGACCTGGTCGTGACCCCGCACGTGGAGGAGCACCCGCTGTTTAAGCGTAAAGGTGCCGACGTGACCATGGAGGTACCGGTCTCGGTCTATGAGGCGGCGCTCGGCTGCACGGTGGACGTGCCGACGCCCGGCGGTGCGACGGTTCGTCTGAAGGTGCCCGCGGGTACCCAGACGGGCAAGAAGTTCCGCTTTAAGGAGATGGGCGCGCCCGACGTTAAGCACCGTGGCCGCACCGGTGCGCTGCTCGTCGAGATCAAGGTGCAGGTTCCCACGAACCTGTCTGATGACGAGCGCGATGCCATGACCAAGCTGCGCGAGGCCGACACGCGCGACTATCGCGAGAAGGTCAATCGTTACAAGGCGACGTACTAGGGCGGTCGCGGCGCACGACCACGCCCGCGGGCTTATGATGGACGATAGCGAGACGGAAAGGGGTCAGGTAGCATGGCCGAGGACAATAGGAACAAACCGCTGTACATGATCAGCGTGGCGGCCGAGCTGACCGGCATGCATCCGCAGACTCTGCGCGTCTACGAGTCCAAGGGCCTGGTGAACCCCCAGCGCTCGGGCGGCAACACGCGCCTGTATTCGCGTGCCGATATCGAGCGCCTGGAGCTCATCAACCAGCTGACCGACGAGGGCATCAACCTTGCCGGCGTGGTGCGTATCCTCGATATGAAGGAGCGTGCCGAGGAGCGTGAGCGCGAAAACGAAAAGCTCCGTGCTCGCGTGCGCCAGCTCGAGGACGAGCTGCACGAGTACAAGATGCAGAAGAAGATCACCGCCCTGGCCCCGCGCGACGGCTCAGTTAACCCCGAGCAAGTCATGCGCAAGCTGCTGGGCGCGGGAACCGATTTGTAGTGACGCGGGCCGCATTCGGACAATCTGGCATTCAACTTCATGATCCCTTGGGGACGGAGGAAAACGGATCACTGGGTCAGGCCGACCCCCTCAGTGATCCGTTTTCCTCCGTCCCCAAGGGATCATTTTGCCGGCTCACACTGGGCTCGTCCTTTACTTTACCGAGATAAAGTGAATGCGCAGATTCGTAACCCACTCGCAACCGTTCTATGGCACGATATTGAACGAATGTATGCTATGCGCCCGAGCCTTTCGGGCAGAGTGGGAGACAGTATGGTTAAGCTGTACGAGGACGGCATCTACCTGCGCGGCGGCAGCGAGGTTGTGCCTGCGGCCGAGGCTGCCGAGCGCGGTATTACGCAGACACCCGAGGATGCCAAGCGCGGCACCATCGCGTATTCGATCCTCCAGGCACACAATACGTCCGGAGACCCCGAGGCGCTCAAGATTCGCTTCGATGCCATGGCGAGCCACGACATCACCTTTGTCGGCATCATCCAGACGGCGCGCGCCTCGGGCATGGAGCAGTTCCCACTGCCTTACGTGCTCACCAACTGCCACAACTCGCTGTGCGCCGTGGGCGGCACCATCAACGAGGACGACCACGTCTTCGGCCTTTCGGCTGCCAAGAAGTACGGCGGCATTTTCGTCCCGCCGCACATCGCCGTCATCCACTCCTTTATGCGTGAGAACTTCGCCGGTTGCGGCAAGATGATCTTGGGCTCCGACTCGCACACCCGCTACGGCGCTCTGGGCACCATGGCCGTGGGCGAGGGCGGCGGCGAGCTGGCAAAGCAGCTGCTGCGCGACACCTACGATGTTGCCTATCCCGGCGTCGTCGCCATCTACCTCACGGGCGCCCCGCGCCCCGGCGTCGGTCCGCACGATGTGGCGCTCGCCATCATCCGCGCCGTCTTTGCCAAGGGCTACGTTAAGAACAAGGTCATGGAGTTTGTGGGCCCCGGCATCGCGAGCATGACGACTGACTACCGCAACGGCGTCGACGTCATGACTACCGAGACCACCTGCCTTTCCTCCATCTGGGCAACTGACGAGGACACGCACGCATTCCTGGCCATGCACGGCCGCGGCGACGACTACCGCGAGCTCAAGCCCGCCGATGTCGCCTACTATGACGGCTGCGTCGAGGTCGACCTGTCGAGCATCAAGCCCATGATCGCGCTGCCGTTCCATCCTTCCAACGGCTTCGAGATCGACGAGCTCAACGAGAACCTCGAGGACATCCTGCATGAGGTGGAGCTCGAGGCTGCCAAGATCGGCGAGGGCAA
>USNA01000034.1 GCA_900555955.1 uncultured Collinsella sp.
GAGTGCGTCATGGAGAAGAAGTCGAGCGAGATGCCACCGAGATTGACGTGGCTGCCGCCCTTGACCTCACGGAACTTGGGCGCGCGAATGCGGAACTCGGAGAGCTTACCCTCGATAAAACCGAGCGTCAGCTTGCTCGAGAAGATGGGCACCTTGTTGTTGAGGTCCTGCAGCAGGTACGGAAGCGAACCGGTGTGGTCCTCGTGGCCGTGGGTGACGACGATGCCGCGGAGCTTCTCCTCGTTCTCCAGGACATAGGTGTAGTCGGGAAGCACCAGGTCGATACCGGGCTGGGAGTCGTCGGGGAACATGAGGCCGGCGTCGACGAGCACCATGTCGTCGCCGCACTCGAAGACCGTCATGTTCTTGCCGATGCCGTCAAGGCCGCCGAGCGGAATGATCTTCAAGGGAGATGATTTTTTAGCTGCCATAGGTTCGTGTGGTTTCCTTTCTTCGAAACGGGTCTGGAACAACCGACGGGGCGCTTCTGGCAAACCGACCGCCGGGAACGTACAAACATGCACCATAGAGTCGATGCAGTAACCACAGTATGATACCCATTTGCCCACCAACAGACCACCCATGCATCAAAGCCCCATCTGAACCTGTGTATCCCGCTGGTCTGGGCTCAGCGGCCCCGGCACGGGCTAAGTTTCCTGCTCTACAGTCCTGCTCACGACGGAGGCCACATTAAGTGGCCTCCTGTTCGTGCGGAACTCGCGATAAACTTAACCCCCACACCCCTCACGCGGCGGGCAACCGTCGTTGGGCTTATCACTGACACGAATAAACCGCTTGTATATCGTCTGCTGGCTTGGCACGGTACAATACTTGCAGCTTTAATTCATGAATTAGTGGAGTTATTGATGGCAGAATCTCGTGCGGAGCGTAAGGCTCGTCGTGCTTTGATCGAGGCGGCTGAGGGGTTGGAAGAGAAAAAATCTTCTAAGAAATCCAAGTCGCCTCAGGACGCGAAGGGTAAGTCGGCCAAGGGCAAGGCTAAGGCCAAGCGTCCCAGCTCTCGTCGGAGCGGGGACAAGGCATCTCAGACTCGCTCCAAGCGCTCGCATAAAGATCCGGTTTCGTCTGCGCGTAAGGCTGCGGACCCCAAGTCTCCCTGTCCGATCATGAAAGCTTGCGGTGGGTGCACGGCGCTCAATCGTCCTTATAAGAAGCAGTTGGCAGCTAAGCAGGCTGTTATGGAGGAGCTTTTTGCTGCTCTATGCGAGCGCGAGGGTATTAGCGTCGACCCCATTCGCGGTATGGGCGTCACCCTGGGCGACCCGGGCAAATATCCTGCGCCGCGCGGGTTTCGCCATAAGGCCGCCACTCCCTTTGCCCCCGGCAGAGAGGGCGCTGTCCGTTGCGGTTTCTTTGAGCGCGGCACGCACAAGATCGTTGCCGTACCCGAATGCCCCGTCGAGGCACCGGGCGCCCGTCAGATTCTCAACGGCATCGCACGCGAAGCTGAGCGGCTGCATATTCCCGCCTTTAATGAGGACAAGCATCTTGGTTTGCTTCGCTATGCCGTCGTCCGCTGCGGCTGGCGTACCGACCAGGTCATGGTCACGCTCGTGACCGCTCAGCGCGACTTGCCGCATGCGCAGGAGTTCTTTGAGGCTGTCGCCGCACTCAATCCGCACATCGTCACCGTCGCCCAAAACATCAACGGACGTCCCGGCAACGCCATCCTCGGCGAGGAAACCCGCATTGTATATGGCGCCGAGTGCATGCGCGACCAGCTGCTCGGTTGCGAATTCGATATCTCCCCTACCGCGTTTTATCAGACCAACCCGCAACAGACCGAGCTGCTCTATCAGCTCGCTATCGACGGCATGGATTTGCACCAGGGCGATGTGCTCATGGATGCCTACTGTGGCAGCGGTGACATCGGGCTGTGGGCAGCGGCTTAAGTGCTGCGCGTCTGTGCGGGCGGGCCCGTCGCCGTGGCCGCAGCCAAAGCCGCCCAGGACAAGGGCATCGGCATTATGCTGCTTGGCGTGGAGCGCAACCACGCCGGCATCGCTGACGCACGTCGCAACGCCGAGCTCAACGGCCTTACTCGCAACGCATGGTTTATGGCCGACGATGCCACCGATTACATCCTAGATGCCGCCGACAACAACGAGCGGATCGATGTCCTTTCCATCGATCCGCCGCGCGCCGGCTCCACCCCCGAGTTCCTCGAAGCTGCCTGCCCCCCTCAGCCGCGCCGCCTCACCTATATCAGCTGCAACCCCGTGACCCAAGAGCGCGACCTGCATCAGCTCTTCGACGGAGGCTATCGCCTGCTCAAGATCACGCCCGTCGACATGTTCCCCCATACCGACCACACCGAAACCGTAGCGGTCCTCGAACGCCGCTAACCAACCTCAGTAGATTTTTGGGACAAGAAAGGGGGCGACCCGTCTGGGCCGCCCCCTTTCTTGGTTTATTAATTCCGCTACATCCCCTTGCGCAGGTCGCACACGCCGGCTGCCGCCATCTCGCGCAGCAGCGTCTCGCGATCGCGCGTCACGATCAGATCCAACGGGAAGTGAATCTCGTCGAGCATCTTGCGAGCGTAATCGAGCTTACCAATGGCCATGCCAATGTGCGCATCGGTCGAAACGCCAATGCCCACGCCCAGCTCGGCGCAGCGCTCAGCGATCTTGCGGCATACGGCCCAATGCTCAGTGTCAACACCGTGTTCAAGACTATGGTTGTTGATCTCGATAATCTTGTGCTTGGCCTTAGCCGCCAACAGCACCTCGTCGATATCGAACGGCACGCCCGAACGCCCCGTGTGACCCAGCATGAACACCTTGGGGTGCTCCAGGGCATTGATATACATCTCGGTCGCCTGGGCCAGCGTCGCGCCCTCAGCAATCTGTGGATTATGCACGCTTGCAACCAAATAATCCAAATTACGCGTAACCAAATCGAACAGCGAATGCTGACGACTGTACGAATCGCCAGCGATATCGAGCGTGACAGGAGTGTCCTCGCCAAACAGGCTTCCGTCCAGCGAAACGATATCGGCCTCGGCACCACGCAGCACCAGCACGCCGCTCCAAATGCGCGGCCAGATATCCTGGTTGATAAAGAATTGGTAACTGCGCAGGTCATTGGGACAAGCCGTAACCATAGAGCTCAGATGGTCGGCAGACCCGAGCACCTGCAGGCCACGCTCTGCCGCCCAGTACACATTCTCCTCAATGGTCGAATATGCATGCGCAGAGAACATCGTATGGGTATGAATGTCACAAGAAAGCAGGTAGGGCATCAGGTCTCCTTATCTGGCACGGCCGTCGCTTATATTCATTGTACGCATTGCCTTCGATAGTCGTAAAACCACTCCATCCCAAAGACACAACGTCCATGACAACGGGGTCCGGCTTAACACCAAACCCCGTTTCACGTAAAACATTGTAGGCAGAGCGCTTTACTTTTAACGATACTCGTCCGCCAACTGTTTCCAAGCGGGTAGCGAATTGACAATCGTTTCGTAACTCACGCAATAGCCCAGGCGGAACCAACCCGGCATACCAAAGCTGTCCGAGGGAACCGCAAGCAACTCATACTTCTTTGCGCGCTCGCAAAACGCATTCGCATCGGGCTCCAATGCTTTCACCCATAGGTAGAACGCGCCATCCGGCTCAACATAGGTGTAGCCATACTCCGCTAGTGCGTCGGTAAGCGCGGTGCGGTTGCGTGCATAGGCCTCAACGTCACTCGGCTCATCGATGCAGTCGATAATTACGCGCTGAAAGAGCGCCGGCGCGCACACGAAGCCCAGCGTACGGGCGGCACCGGCAACGGCCGGCATCAGACGGGCAGCCTGCGGATTGGTGTTGGGAACCAAGATCCACCCCACGCGCTCACCCGGCAGCGACAGCGACTTGGAATACGAGTAGCACACGATGGTGTGCTCGTAGATCGAGGGCACCCAAGGCACCTCGGCACCGTACACGATCTCGCGGTACGGCTCATCCGAGATGAGCATAATCGGATTCTCGGGATCGCGCTGAGCGTTGGCCTCGCGCAGAACATTGGCCAGTCGCGTCAGCGTGTCGCGCGTATATACGGCACCGGTCGGGTTGTTGGGCGAGTCGATAATGACGGCTGCCGTCTTGTCGGTGATCGCCTTGAATACGTTATCCACGCTCAGCTGGAATGTGTCCTCGTTGGCAAGCGCCTCGGCACACGTGCAGCCGGCCTTCTCAATCCAAACGCGATACTCCGGAAAGTACGGGGCGATAACAATAACCTCGTCGCCCGGATTCGTAACGGCGTTGAGCGCGCAGGTGAGCGAAGCCGCGGCACCCACCGTCATAAAGACGTCTTTGCCCTCATAGCTCGTGCCAAAGCGGCGGTTGAGCGATTCGGCCACAGCGGCACGACATTGCGGCAGGCCCGGTGCGGGCGTGTAGCCGTGCAGCTGGTCGCTCGGCAGCTCCAGGGCCTTCTTAATGGACTCCG
The DNA here is from genome assembly GCA_900555955.1 of uncultured Collinsella sp. Taxonomy (GTDB): domain Bacteria; phylum Actinomycetota; class Coriobacteriia; order Coriobacteriales; family Coriobacteriaceae; genus Collinsella. The sequence goes on from USNA01000034.1 coordinate 4,462, forward strand.
CCACAGCAGCGGGTGCCGGAACGCTCGGATTGCCCAGCGAAAAATCGAATACGTTTTCCGCACCGATCTGCGCCTTGCGCTCAAGGCCATAGCTAAAAATCTCACGGATGATGGAGCTTTCCGCACCGCGAGCATACATGGTTTCGTTGATCATCTGTTCCCCTTTCGCATAGGCGGTATTGTACGCTTTAGTTGAGCAAAGTGCCGCAGCAATGTTAATTGGGGACAGACTTAAATGCGTGAAAACGCTCATTTAAGTCTGTCCCCAATCAACAGATGGCCCCATATCGCTAAAAAAAGCCTCCGCAGGTTTCCCCGCGGAGGCTTTCGCCACAAAGACTATTTGTCGTCGTCGGCGTCGGCATCGGCGTTGACGGCATGGTCATCGCCAGCGCCATCGGATGCCACTTCGGCATCCTCCTGCATGGCCGCCTGCGCAAAAGCCGCGGCATCAGCCGCCAGCTCCTCCTCGCTCATACGAGGCGCGCGCTTTTTGGTCGGCATACCGGCCGCCTTGGCATTGCGCTCCTCCTTGGCCGCCAGGATATCGCCCTCGCGCTCAAGGTAGGCATCCCACTCGTTGTCGAGCAGGGCATTCACGGCGTCGCCTTCGACGGTCTCGCGCTCAAGCAGCACCTTCGCCATCAGATCAAGCTGATCGCGACGGGCATCCAGAATCTCGACCGCGCGGCGATGGGCCTCGCGCATAATGCGCTGGACCTCGATATCGATGCGACGCGCCGTCTCCTCGGAGTAATCCTGGTGATCGGCGTAATCGCGGCCAAGGAACACCTGATGCTGCGCCTCGCCAAACACTTGCGTGCCGAGTTCCTCGCTCATGCCCAGGCGCGTGACCATTTCGCGCGCCATCTTGGTTGCGCGCTCCAGGTCGTTGCTCGCGCCCGACGTGATGTCGTCGCACATGAGTTCCTCGGCAACGCGACCGCCCAAGAACACGGCAAGCTCGTCGAGCATCTCGTTCTTGGTCTTGAGGAAGTGATCCTCCTGCGGAAGCTGCAACGTGTAGCCCAGAGCCTGGCCGCGGCTGACAATCGAAATCTTATGAACCGGATCGGAGTGTTCCAAGATGTGACCCACCAGGGCATGGCCGCTCTCATGATAGGCAATCGTGGTGCGCTCGGCCTCGGTCATCACGCGACCCTTGCGTTGCGGTCCGGCAATCACGCGCTCCATCGACTCCTCGACCTCGTCCATCGAGATCACGGAACGATGGCGGCGAGCGGCCAGCAGCGCAGATTCGTTGAGCAGGTTTGCCAGATCGGCACCGGTAAAGCCAACGGTCATCTGGGCGAGCTTCTCAAACTTAACGTCCTCGTCCATCGGCTTATTCTCGGCATGTACGCGCAAGATCTGCTCGCGACCCTTTACGTCCGGACGGTCGACCGTGACCTGACGATCAAAACGACCGGGGCGCAGCAATGCCGGATCCAGAATATCGGGGCGATTGGTTGCGGCGATCAGGATGACCGACTCGCTTTCCTCAAAACCGTCCATCTCGACCAGCAGCTGGTTGAGCGTCTGCTCGCGCTCGTCGTGACCGCCGCCTAGGCCGGCTCCGCGCTGACGTCCCACGACATCGATCTCGTCAATAAAGATGATCGACGGAGCCTGAGACTTGGCCTCCTTAAAGAGGTCGCGCACGCGGCTGGCGCCGACGCCCACGAACATCTCGACAAAGTCAGAGCCCGAGATGCTAAAGAACGGCACGCCTGCCTCGCCGGCAACGGCCTTAGCCAGCAGCGTCTTACCGGTACCCGGAGGACCAACCAGCAAAACGCCGCGCGGAATCTTGGCACCCAGCTTGCGATAGCGGTCCGGATCGCTCAGGAAGTCGCGGATCTCCTCGAGCTCCTCGACGGCCTCGTCCACGCCGGCAACGTCCTCGAACTTTACCTTGGGACGCGTAGCCTCGTTAGTCTTGGCGTTGGTCTTGCCAAACTGCATGTTCCTGTTATTGGCGCCCATCATCTGGCGCATAAAGTAGAACATGATGGCGATCAGGGCGATCGTCGGCAGCACGCTCATCGCCAAGTCGCCCCAAAAATCGGGGTCGTTGGTGTTGACGATATACTTGGTGTCGGGGTGCTCCGCCATAAGCTCGGCAAGCGAATCGGAGCCGACATAGGTCGAGGAAAAGCTCTTGAGCTCGCTCGTATCGCCCTTGTCCTTTTTTGTCTTCCAGTAATGACCCGCCACGCTTCCGTCTTGAACCGTATAGGTCAAATCTTCGACGCGATCCTGCTTAATGGCGCTGACCATCTCGCTCGTCGCGAGCTTAACGGTATTGCTGGAGCTGGCAAAACCGGAGCCCATATTAAAGAAGGCATAGCCCAGAAGCGCGCAAGCCAAAAGAAAATACAGCCAGCCCGTACGCGTGGGCTTCTTGCCTCCGGGCATCCCCGGGATCTTAGGCTCCCGGGGAGTCTGGGAATTGTTGTCGTTACGGTCGTCGGGCATCTTACGAATAAACCTCCGGTTTCAAAATGCCCAGATACGGAAGGTTGCGATAGCGCTCGGCATAGTCGAGGCCGTAGCCCACCACAAAGGCATCGGGGCAATGGGTTCCAACATACTTGGGCGTGATGGCCGAGATACGGTCCTCAACGTCTTTCCACAGGAAGGCAGCGACCTCCAGCGAGGCGGGCTTGCGGCTCTCGAGGTTCTTCATCAGGTACTTGAGGGTCAGGCCCGAGTCCAAAATGTCCTCGACGATCAGCACGTCGCGACCACGGATGTCGATATCCAGGTCCTTAATGATACGCACGATGCCCGAAGACTTCACACCGTCGCCATAGCTCGAAACAGCCATGAAATCGATGTTGGTCGGCAGCTCGATCTTGCGCATCAGGTCGCCCATAAAGACAACGGCGCCGCGCAGGACCGCGATCAACACCAGATCCTTACCAGCGTAGTCGCGCGTAATCTCCTCGCCCAGGCGAGAAACGATACCTTCGATATCCTCCTGCGTAAACAGAACCTTCTCGATATCCGGATGTTGAGAAGCCATGACAACCCTTTCTTGTGCTTAATCGCCCACACACCGCCGTATGGACGCGAACTACACATTCTAGCAGCGCACGGGGTATATTTTCCAGCCCGCGCATCATCAGCGCTGGAATACCGTCAACGCCGCACAGAAAAGCTGGTACGAGGGGCTAATCCGCGTCAACCACGCGAAGCAGATAGGCCACACGCGTCGCCGCCGTGCACTTAAAGCGTTCGTCCGCGCGAACTCCGGCGACCCACACCACGGCACCTCCCGGCGCCGTCCTCACCATGGGCACGCCGGCGCGCTCGGAAACGGGAATGCGAGCCTCTCCTAGCAAGTCGGATACCTTCTTGCTTCGGCCACTCATTCCTAACGGGCACATCACGTCTCCCGGTGCGGGACCGTCCACCCATAGGCGCGCCAATCGCGCCTCGGCAGGGACGGCGCCTCCGGTGGC
>USNA01000035.1 GCA_900555955.1 uncultured Collinsella sp.
GCGTTCGCAGCTCAAGCTGGCCAGAACGACCACAGGCGCAGGGAATGCCGGCGGCAGCCGAGCACTCGATGTGGCCCATATGACCGGCAGCGCCATGGAAGCCCTGCATCACGCGGCCGTTCTCGACATATGCGCCGCCGATGCCCGTGCCGATGCCCAGGCACAAGACGGAGAACTTGCCCTTGCCGACGCCCCAGTGGGCCTCGCCCAGAGCATGAGCCTGCACGTCGCCCACAACGGCAACGGGAAGACCAAGGTCCTCGCGCAGACGCGGCCCCAACTGAACGCCGGACCAGCCGGGCATAATCTCGTTGGCATACGCGATGGCGCCCGTCTTGGGATCGACGACGCCTGCGGCACCGATACCGACACCGAGGACCTCGACATCGGGATTCGCCTCAAGAGCGGCCTTGATGGACGCCTCGATCCGCTGGAAAACGGCCTCGCCGCCCTCCTGGGCCTCGGTAGGAACCTCGGCCTCAAATACGGGATGGGGCACGCTGCCGTCAGCCGGGTACTCCATGATGGCGGTCGCGATCTTAGTTCCGCCGATATCGACAGAGCAGACGTACTTGTTCTCCATGTCGTTCTCCTTAGGAGATAAAAACAACTACAGGAAATGCGCCGTCAGGCTAGCCGTCACAGCGCGGTAAAGGTTTTCCAGGTGCCCGAGATTGCCGAGAAACCGTGTGGCCATTGACCTAATGGGTCATGGCCGCGAGGCTGAACGGCGAGGTCGGGTGCCTGGGGAAGCTTTACAGGAGACCGTTGTCCTGGAGGACCTTCCTAATCGCCTCGACGTTCTCGCCGGTCATGGCCTTCACCGGGCGCGGCATGGTCGGGCTGTCGAAGATGCCCATGAGGTTCATAGCGGTCTTGAAGGCGCCGACGCCACCGGCATAGCCCTGAACGCCCGAGGTGACATCCCAGATGTGGGAAATCTCGTTGAGGCGATCCTGCTCGGCCTTGACGGTAGCCCAGTCGCCGGCCTGAGCGGCCTTCCACTGACGCACGTAGCCCTCGGGCTCAACGTTGGCGAGACCCGGGACGGAACCGTCGGCGCCGCCGAGGTAAGCACCGTCGACGACGACCTCGTGACCGGTGAGGATGCTCATCGGGTGGCCGTTCTTCTCGTTCTCCTGAACGAGGTAGCGGAACGAGATGTCATCACCCGAGGAATCCTTGACGCCGGCCAGGACGCCCTCGGCGCCGAGCTTGGCAAGGAGCTTCCAGGGGAGCTTGGTGTGGACGCACACGGGGATGTCGTAGGCGAAGATGGGCAGGTCGAGCTCCTCGTGCAGGATGCGGAAGTGCTCCTCGACCTCGGTCATGCCCTGCAGGGCATAGAACGGGCAGGTGGCGACGAGCGCATCGGCGCCCAGCTCCTGAGCGACCTTACCATGCTCGATCATGCGCTCGGTCTCGGTATCGATGATGCCGACCAGAACGGGAACGCGGTGGTCGACGATGCGCACGGCCTCGGCGACAATCTGGCGACGGCGCTCGTCGGTGGAGAAGACGACCTCGCCCGAGGAGCCCAGGAAGAACAGGCCATCGACGCCGGCATCGATCATGCGGTTGATGCTGCGCTCAAAGGAGGCAACGTCGAGCTGGTGGTCTTCGGTATCGGGAACAACGACGGGAGGGATAACGCCGGTGAATTTCTGAGTTGCCACAAGAATCTCCTTAGTTGTCTGGTGGGCGGCCCTATGCCACCCACTCTTGTTGGCAGTGTCCAGGCCGTCTAGGCCAAAGAACACGGGTAGAACGTTTGGTTAAAGAAGTCGACGACTTCGTTTTCGAACGCATTGATGCGCTCGTGAGCGTATTTGGCATAAATGATATGCCTTCGGTCACACTCAAGACCGTTGAATACGGCAAACTGACCCTTGGGATCGCTCACGGCGTCCATAAGCGATGTGCCCATGAGCACCGATCCGCGCACCCGAGACGACAGAGCCTCGAGGCCACCGGGGATTGGATTGGCAACCGCCGTGCAGGCAAGGCCCCGCTCGTCCAGAGCGGAAACCGCCAGCGCGACTCCGCCGCCAAGGCCCTCGCCCCACGCAAAAATGCAATCGGAGTCCATGCCGTCAAGATTGCGCGCGACCTTCGCCAACGCGCAGCCCCAACGGACGCGCTCGACAAAAGCGGGCGAAGCAATCCCCCGCTGCAGGTCGTCCGTACCAGCAACACCGTCGTCCAGTGCAAGCACGGCATATCCCATGGCGGCAAATCTCGTCATGTGATGCCAGCCGCGCACAGGCCGATCGATGTCGTGGAACATCAGGCACAGCGGCACGCGCTCAGATACTCGGGCACGACCAACAGGCTCAATCAAACGAGCGTGGACCGCATGGTCACCGAGCTCAAAGGAAACCTCCGAGTAACGGGCGCAGGGGTTAACAAAGTCAATCGCCGTAATGGCCAGGCCTTGAATCTCAAGATTCGAAGCGCATGTCTCTAAATCAGAAACATCTGCTTGGACATCACCGTGCCAGTCCCGATAGTCTGCGAGCCTTGACGAAACCGTTCCAGGAATTCCCACGAGCCCGGGGACTATCAGCTCGTCAACATTGCTCTCGCACTTAGACATGAGCCTCCCCTCCCTCACAGAAAAACGGAATGATCAGATCGTCAAAGTCCTGAATCTCCTCGTGGCCAAAGCCTTCAAAGAACTCATGACGCTTGTAGCAGGACAGGTTGTTGTACACCGCAAACTGCGTTGCCGGCGGACAGACAATATCGGCCGTGCCCGTGCCAAACAGCACGGGGCACTTGACCATGGGGGCAAAATTCTTGGAATCGAAGTACGCCAGCTTGGCATAGGCTTCCTCGATACAAGTCGAGTCCTCGTCAAACCAGCGCGACCAATAGCGCAGGCCCTCATAGGCAATATCGTCGGCGTCCAAATCCCAAACCAGGCGGAAATCCGACAGGAAGGGATAGAGGATGGCGGCGCGATTGATAAGCTCGCTGTTAAGCGCGCAGGTCGCAATGCCCAAACCGCCGCCCTGCGATGCGCCGTTCACATACACGCGGGTAAAATCGATGCCCTCGAGCTCGCGAACGATACGGCACAGAATGCGAATATCCTGATGTAGGCGGACATAGTAGAGGTTGGCCGGGTCGCCGTCGATACCGGCGACGATATGGCCCGCGACCGTCGTGCCCTCAAATCCACCAATGTCCTCGGAGGGGCCTCCTTGGCCAGGACAATCGAGAGCAATGAGCGCCATGCCCATGCCCGCAAACGACGCCTGCTCAAACCAGCTGCGGCTTGCACCCGGATACCCATGGAACTGAAGTACCAATGGCACAGGCTCGTCCGAGACGGGTTTAAGGTACTTGGCATGCAGGCGTGCACCACACATGCCGGTATACCAGAGGTCGAAAAACCGACAGGTCGCGGAATCCGCAACCGAAGCCGCCTCAATCTCGTAGTCGAGCTCAACGGCGTCGGCCTCGGCCATGCGGTCCTTCCAAAAGAGATCGAAATCCGATGGACGGGGCATAGCGCCTCGATATTCACCAAATTGCTGTTGTAGCTCCTGAGCACTTGGCATGGCTCGTGAACCCAGCCTTTCGAAATCGCAACGGAGGTGCGCCCGGCAAGGGAACCGGGCGCACGGGAGGGAAAGCGAGGCTACTCGCCGAGCTTGGGATGCAGCAGCGACGGCGCAGCGCCGAGCAGCATTTTGGTGTAGGGGTCCTGAGGGTGCTGGAAGACCTGCTTGGCCTCGCCCTGCTCGACGATCTTGCCACCATTCATAACGATGATGTCGTCAGAGATATAGCGGACCGTCTGGATGTCATGGCTGATGAACACCATGGCCAGGCCGAGCTCCTTCTTAAGGTCGGTCAGCAGGTTCAGAATCTGCGCGCGGACCGAAACGTCCAGAGCCGAGGTGGGCTCGTCGGCGATGATGGCATCGGGGTTCAGCGAAAGGGCACGGGCAATTGCGACGCGCTGGCGCTGGCCGCCCGAAAGCTGGCCGGGAAGAACCTCGGCGGCGGAGCTGGGCAGACCGGTGAGCTCCAAGAGCTCCTTGACGCGCTTCTCCTGCTCGGCCTCGGTACCCAAGTTGTGGACGCGCATGGGGTCGAGCAGTTGCTCGCGAACGACCATGCGGGGGTTGAGCGCCGTGGCCGGGTTCTGGAACACGACCGAGATGACGCGGCCCATGTGGCGACGGTCCTCGGCGGTACGCTTGGTAACGTCCTTGCCCTTAAAGTAGACTTTGCCGCTCGTGGGGGCCTGCAGGCCGCACATGACGTTAGCGGTGGTGGACTTTCCGCAACCGGACTCGCCGACGATGCCGATGGTCTGTCCGGGCATGAGCTTAATCGTTACACCCTGGACGGCGTGAACCAGGTTGGGGTGCAGAATCGAGCCGGTACGGGTCCTAAAGGTGACGTGGACGTCATCAAGGAAGATGATCGGCTCCATGCCATCGAGAGCGGTCTCGCTCATCTACATCACCTCCGCGTGAGGGGTCAAACCATTTGCCTTGAGCACCTCATCGGGGAGCTCGGAATAGAAGTGCTCGGTGCCGGGCACGCGTTTGAAGACCGGACGGGTGTCCAGGCCAATGCGCGGATGGCTCGAGCGGGGTGCGAAGCGATCGCCCTTGGGGAAATCGCGCGGGCTCGGAACGGCGCCGGGCACCTGGTGCAGGCGGCCCGAACCGCTCTCGATGGACAGGACGGAACCCAGAAGGCCGCGAGTGTACTCGTGGATCGGGTTGGTGAGCAGCTCCTTGGTGGGCGCCTGCTCGATAACCTGACCGGCGTACATAACCGTGATGTTATGAGCGACCTCGGCGACCAGTGCCAGGTCGTGCGAAACGAAGATCATGGCAAAGCCGAGCTTGGCCTGAAGGTCGTTAAGCAGCTTGATAACCTGCTTCTGGACGGTAACGTCCAGAGCGGTCGTGGGCTCGTCGCAGATGACCAGCTTGGGGTCGCGGGTAAGGGCCATAGCGATCAGAACGCGCTGACGCTGACCACCGGAAAGCTCATGCGGATAGCTCTCGAGCGTACGCTTGGGGTCGAGGCCCACGAGCTCCAGGAGCTCCTCGGCGCTACGGGTGCCGCCACGCTTGGTGAGCTGCTTCATCTGGGCGGAAATGAGCATGGAGGGGTTGAGCGAGGACAGGGCGTCCTGATAGACCATGGCGATATCGGTACCGCGCAGGCCGAACCACTCCTTCTTGCTCATCTTGAGCAGGTCGCGGCCCTCCCAGAGAACCTCACCGGAAAGATGCTCGTCATCGTCGGTCAGGCCCATGATGGCCAGCGTGGTGATGGACTTACCGCAGCCGGACTCGCCTACCAGGCCCATGGTCTGGCCGGGACGGACGTCAAAGTTGACGTGGTCGACGACGTTGATGTCACCGTGGTGCTCAAACTGGATGCAGAAATCGCGGACCGAAAGGATCGGCTCGACGGACTCATCGGGCACATGGCGGTCGTTACGCTTGAGTTCGACATCACGCAGAGCGCCAAGACGGGCGGACAGGGACTGAGCCTGCTCCTTGTAGGCGCGAACGGGGTCGGAGACCAGCAGGTCGGCCTCGCGGCGCTTGGAGGAGTCGGTCGGATCCAGGGCGGCGGAGGGGGCAGCGGCCATGGCGTCGGTAATGCCCTCGGACAGGATGTTGAGCGCCAGGCAGGTGATCATGATGGCCAGGCCCGGGAACAGTGCCTGCCACCAACGGCCGGCAAGCACGCCACCGCGAGCGTCGGCGAGGATGTTGCCCCAGGTAGCGGTGGGCTCCTGGATACCAGCGCCGATGAAGGTCAGCGAGGCCTCGAAGATGATGGCGTCGGCGACCAGGGTAACGGTAAAGACCATGATCGGGGCGATGCAGTTACGCAGAACATGCTTGATCAAAATCCACGGAGCCTTGGCGCCGGAAACGATGACCGCGCGGACATAGTCCTCACCGTACTCGGACACGATGTTGGCGCGCACGATACGGGCAATCTGCGGAGTGTACATAAAGCCGATGGCGAAGATGATCGACGGCACGGAATTGCCCAGGATGGAGACGAAGACGGCAGCGAGGGCAATGCCCGGGATGGACATGATGATATCCAGGATGCGCATGATCGCCTCGGAAACGGACTTGCGCGAAACAGCCGCGAGGGCACCCACAATCGAGCCGCAGACCAGAGCCATGGCGGTAGCACCGAAGCCGATAATCAGCGAGTAACGGCCACCGTAAAGCATGCGCGACAGAATGTCGCGGCCCTTATCGTCGGTACCGAAGATAAATCCATTGCCGGGAGCCTGGCGAGCAGTGAAAATCTCGACCGGGCTATAGGGGGCGAGCAAGGGAGCAAGAATCGCGGTCAGGGCGACCAGCACCAGCACGACGGCGGCGATCTTAGAAGACAGCGTCATCTTCTTCCAGCCACCGAGCTTGAGCCCCTTGGAGGCAGCTTTCTCGAGCTGCTCGGTTTGCTTCTCTCGAATCTTTACCATAATCTACACCGTCCTGATGCGCGGGTTGATGAGCAGGTAGAGCATGTCAACCACGATGTTGATGATGATGAAGGCAAGAGCAACGACGATGACGACGCCCTGAACCAGGTTCGCCTCGTTGCCCTGAACGCCCTGCAGGATCGCAGTACCCATGCCGGGGAGGTTGAAGATGACCTCGATGACGACAGCACCGCCCATGAGGTAGCCGATCTTAAGACCGAGGGTGGTGACCGGGGTGATCAGCGCGTTGCGCAAAACGTTGATGCCGACGACGACCTTCTCGGGAACGCCGGCGCCGCGAGCCATACGGACATAGTCCTTATCGAGCTCCTCAACCATGGCCGTACGCACGATACGAGTCATCTGACCTGTCAGCGGGAATGCCAGAGCGATGGCGGGCATGATCATGCGCGCCAAATAACCTGCCGGGTTGGTGGTGAAGTGAGGTAGAGCACCGGACGCCGGAAGCACCTTAAGGTAGGAAGAGAACAGCAGAATCAACAGGACGGCAAGCCAGAACGACGGGGTTGCCAAGCCGGCGATGGAGAAGACGCGGATCACTTGGTCCGGCCATTTATCGCGATACAGTGCCGCGATGACGCCGAGCAAAAACGAGACGACCGCGCCGATGGCAAGACCGATGAAGGTCAGCTGCATCGTGACGGGCAGGGCCGTGGAGATGCGCTTGGCAACGGAGTTGCGAGCAGCACCATAGGTGCCCATGTCACCATGGATCAGATCGCCCATATAGCGCACGTAGCGCACGGGCCAGGGGTCGTCCAGACCATACTTCTCATGGTACTCGGCAACCGCCTCGGGCGAGGCACCGTCACCCAACGCCGTATAGGCGGGGTCGGTCTTGGAGAACGACATAAGGAAGAACACCAGGACGGTGACGCCCAATGCCATGATCGGCAGCGCCACGAGACGCCTTCCAATCAAACGTAGAAAGTTGTTCACGTTCTCTCCCCTTTCTTTTGTCGGTAGGACCAACTGGTATATGAGTATGGATACTCATTACAAGACCCGAGCGACATCGAGGCCGCCCGGGTCTTTGTTTCAACTATGAGGACGTTGCCTTACGACCGACGCCCCACATATGACTCAAGCGAGTCTTAGGCCTTGACGGTCGCGACGCCCCTGAAGGACATGCTCGTCGTGCCGATGCCCTTGAAGCCATCGAGGGCCTCGCCGTTGGGCGCGGTGGACGGATCGTCCCAGGAAGCGGAGACGGTCTTGACGTGGACAACGGGGTACAGAACAGCGTTGTCGGCGATGATGTCGAAGCACTCGTTCCACTTCTT
>USNA01000036.1 GCA_900555955.1 uncultured Collinsella sp.
GCACTTCTTTCCCACCGATCCCACCGAGGCATCTGCCTGCCTGGGCGGCATGGCGGCGTGCAATGCCTCCGGTGCCCGCAGTTACGCCTACGGCCCCATGCGCCCGCACGTTACGGGGCTTCACGTGGCACTGGCGGACGGCGACCTGCTCGAGCTTCATCGAGGTCGGGCGCGCGCTGACGCACGCCGCTTGTCGCTCGTGACGGCAGGGGGCCGCGCGCTCGAGCTGAATCTTCCCGGCTATACCATGCCCAAGACCAAAAACGCGTCGGGTTATTTCGTTTCGGACGATATGGACGCCATCGACCTCTTTATCGGTGCGTGCGGCACGCTCGGCGTCATTACCGAGCTTGAGATCGCCTTGCAGGCGGCACCTTCGGTCGTATGGGGCGTGAGCTGCTTTTTCGACAGCGAGGACAAGGCGGTGTCCTTTACCGATTCCGTGCGCCCCGTGCTGTCCCATGCCGCCGCTATCGAGTATTTCGATGCCGGCGCCTTGGATATCCTTCGCCGCCAGCGCGAGCAGTCGACCGCGTTTGCCTCGCTGCCGGCACTCGACGATGAGGCAAAGGTCTGTGTCTATGTGGAGCTCGACTGCGACGACGAGGCGCAGGCGACCGAGGAGCTGTACCACCTGGGATGGGTTTTGGAGCTTGCGGGCGGCCACGACGACGCGACCTGGGTTGCACGCACCGAGGTCGATCGCGAATGCCAGCGGTTCTTCCGCCACGCCGTTCCCGAGAGCGTCAACATGCTCATCGACGAGCGTCGCCGCACCGACCCCACCATTACCAAGCTGGGGTCGGATATGTCGGTGCCCAACGCGCGCCTGGCCGATGTCGTTGCCCTCTATCGCCGCACGCTGGCCGAAAGCGGGCTTGAGTCTGCCGCCTGGGGACATATTGGCAACAACCATCTGCATGTGAATATCCTGCCGCGCGATGCGCGAGACTACCGTCGCGGTGGCGAGCTGTTTGCCCGGTGGGCTGCGGAGGTAACGGCTATGGGCGGCGCCGTCTCTGCCGAGCACGGCGTCGGCAAGATCAAAGCGGGCTTTTTGGAGACGATGTACGGCCACGAGGCCATGGTCGAATCGGCTCGACTCAAGCTGCAGCTCGATCCTGCCGGGCAGCTGGGCCGTGGCAACCTGTTTTCGGAGAAGCTCTTGGATGAACTCGTCCAGAAAGGGGGTGCGTGAAGATGAGCGATTTCCATATGGTGGTGTGCGTCAAGGCGGTGCCGGGAAGCACCGAGGTCAAGATGGACCCAAAAACCAATACCATCGTGCGTGATGGCAGGCAGGCGGTCATTAATCCCTTCGATGCAAGTGCCCTCGAATGCGCGCTGGCGCTCAAGGACGACTTTATCGCCTTTGGCATGGATGTACGCGTGACGGTGGTGTCGATGGGTATCCCTGCAACCGAATCGCTGCTGCGCGACTGCATTGCCCGCGGCGCCGACGATGCGCTGCTGCTGACCGATCGCGCCTTTGCGGGCGCGGATACGTTGGCGACCACCTATGCTCTCAAATGCGGCATCGAGGCGCTCGACGAGGACTTCGACCTGCTCATCTGCGGCAAGATGGCGGTGGATGGCGATACTGCCCAGATTGGCCCCGAGCTGGCCGGCGCCTTCGAGATTCCCTGCGTGACCGATGTGAGCTGCGTGCAGAGCGCAAGTTTTACGACGTGCGGTGCGCTTTCGCTCGTTCACGGTTGCGATGCCGGCGAGGAGACGGTCTATCTGGAGATGCCGTGCGCGATGACGACCGCCAAGGAGATCGGCCAGCTGCGCATGCCTAGCATCGCCGGCATACGCGCGGCCGAAAATGCGGATGTGCGGGTGGTCTGTGCTGCCGATGTGCATGCCGATCCCTCGCGTTGCGGCCTTACCGGATCGCCAACGCAGGTCGTGCGCTCGTTTGTGCCCGACCGCGACCAAACGTGTGAGGCCATCGAGGGCACACCGGTCGAGCAAGCTGCAAAGCTTGCTAAGATTATCGAGGGGATGGCATAGATGAGCGGACTGACAATCGATAGCGAGGCATGCGTTGGCTGTGGTCGATGCGTTCGCGCCTGTGCCTCGGGTGGCATTGTGGTGGAGGGCGAGCGCCCCAACCGCTGCGCCCATGTGACCGACGGCTGCATCTTGTGCGGCGGGGGGCGTGGCGCGTGCGTCGTCGCGGCCATTTCGATCGAGCGCGACGAGGCCGCCGGCGCGGTTGACCTCGATGCGTATCGAGACATTTGGGTATTCGTGCAGACCGACGAGCGCGATGTCGTGGCCCCGGTGGCCTACGAGCTCATGGGTAAGGGGCACGAACTTGCCGATGCTCGCGGTAGCCGTCTGGTGGCATTGGTCGGTATGAGCCCCGAGGGTTCGCTTGAGGACCTGGAGCATCTGGTCTGCGCCGGCGCCGACGAGGTCGTGGTCTGCCGCAACGAGCGGCTGCGTCAAAACGATGCGGAGGTCTATGCTCGCTTGATTTGCGATTTGGTGGCCGAGCGCAGGCCCGAGGCCATTCTGTACGGCGCGACCGCCTTTGGCCGTGAGCTGGCGCCCGGTGTGGCCGTACGCTTGCAGACGGGCCTTACGGCCGACTGTACGGTGCTTTCGATGGATACGGAGACGGGTCTACTGCAGCAGACCCGCCCGGCGTTTGGCGGCAACTTGATGGCCACCATTATCTGCCCCAATCATCGTCCCCAGATGGCAACGGTGCGTCCCGGCATCTTTGGGGCGCCCGAGTTTGACTACAGCCGCTCTGGCACAATTACCCAGGTATCGCTTGCGGATGATGTTAAGGCCCGCGTCGAGATCTCGATTCCCGCCGAGGAGTGGGGACAGCAGGCATCAATTGCCGATGCCGAGTGCCTGGTCGTGGTGGGCCGCGGCATTGGCTCCAAGAAGAATCTGCCTCTGATGCGAAAGCTCGCCGATGCGCTGGGTGCCGAGCTTGGTTGCACACGTCCCGTTGTGGAGGCAGGCTGGTTGGAGTATCGCCACCAGATTGGCCAGACCGGCGTGTCGGTTTCGCCCAAGCTCCTTGTGAGTATCGGCGTTTCGGGTGCTATCCAGCACCTAGCCGGCATCGGCGGCGCGGAGTGCATCATCGCCGTCAACGAGGACCCGGATGCTCCCATCTTTGGCGCTGCGCAGTACAAAGTTGTCGGTGACGCCGTCGAAGTCGTCGAGGAACTTCTGGCCCAGCTCGAGCGCTAAGCGCCGGCCAGCCAGGCTCGCATCTCTTTCTTTAGGCATTCCCAGGTCGCTTGCGTGGCGGGATCGGTAAAGGGGCGCACAATGCCAAAAGGCGCGTCGAGCAGGCGGTAGATATCGCCCTGCTCGCGCGCCAGCGCGCGGCTTGCCGGATAGACGAGCTCAAACATAAAACAGATAAGCCCTACCAGGTAGTCGGCGGCCTCATCGCGTTCGTCGCGTGCAACGCACCGGCGCTCGTCAAAGGCGGTGAGCGCCGGTGTCGAGAACCGGCTGGCGAGAAATGTATCCTCATCAACCTTGAGGATGGTATCGACGGTGCTGTCGGCGATGGTTCGCATGATGTCGATCTTGTCGCCATCGCGCACGATATCGCAGAAGCGCCGCGTTCGCTCGTCGAGCTGCGCGGGTAGACGGAAATCGCTGTGATAGGCAATGCTTGCGCGAATCAACTCGTCTTCTGCCGGATCGTCGATAAAGTCGCGGATACTTGTTGTCGCGGGCGCATCTGCAGGTGTTTTGCCAAAGAGGACCTCGACGCCCAACGCCGCATGGCTCATGCTTTCGGCATCCTTAAACGTATCCCAGCGTCGCAGCTGCTCAAAGCGGCCCATATCGTGTAGCAGGCCGCAAAGCCACGCTAGGTCAATGCCCTGCGGTGACCAGCCCTGTTCGCGTGCCACGGCATCGCATGCCTCGGCAACGTGGTACGTATGCTCGATTTTGAGCGCGATACGCGGATTGGCGGCATCGTAGGCATCGGTGTAGGTCTTGAAGGCCGCGGCAGCCCGCGTTCGATCGATAGCTGTCATAATGACTTCCTAAAAAGTTGTGTCTTTCTGTGTCTT
The DNA here is from genome assembly GCA_900555955.1 of uncultured Collinsella sp. Lineage (GTDB taxonomy): Bacteria > Actinomycetota > Coriobacteriia > Coriobacteriales > Coriobacteriaceae > Collinsella. The sequence goes on from USNA01000036.1 coordinate 4,068, forward strand.
TCGATCCGGGGGCAATTGTAGGTGAACTCGGTTACCATCGGGCGATGATTCTGCCGCGTCGTTGAATGCGGCTCGGAAATCTTGTCGGGACGAGGAACGCTATGGTGCTCAAAATCGTTAAAACCGTCTGGCCGGTGATGCTTACCTATGTTGCGATAGCCGCGCCGTGCGGAATGATTATGGCGCAGACGGGAATGGAACCCTGGATGGTTTTTGCCCTGAGCAGCACGTTCGTGACGGGCAGCGGGCAGTTTATGATCTGCAATCTGTGGCTGGCAGGTGTGCCTGCAGCATCGATCGTCGCGAGCGTCGCCGCAATCTCCTCGCGCTTTGCGCTTTACTCGGCATCGATCGCATCGCATTTGAGGGGTGTTTCGAAGCGTCAGACGCTGGCTGTTGCCGCGACACTTACCGAGGAGGCATATGGCATCTCGCTTGCCAAGTTGGTTAAAGGGGAGGATTGGGGCCCGCGCGAGTCCTTTGTGCTCAACGTGATCCTCATCGCAACATGGGGCGTTTCGTGTACGACGGGCGCCATCGTCGGTGCCGTTGTCGATGTTCCCACCGCTATTGCGGGTTTTGTCTGCACATCGCTCTTTATCTGCCTGCTCTTTTCGCAGCGACTGTCGAGCGGCAATGTCGTAGCTGCCAGTTTGGCTGCGGTGTCCGTCGCCATATGCAAGTTCTTGGGGTGGACGAATATCGCCGTGCCGGTAAGCGTGCTCGTCGGCGTTGTCGCGGCGCTTGCGTGCGATGCCCTCGCCGAAGGAAGGGGTGCTCGCGATGCCCGTTAATGAGTTTTTGGTCCTGTGGCTGTCGTCGTGGGCGGCCATCGCATTTTTCCGCATTGCCCCGGCGTTTGCCTTGCGCGGGAGAACGCTGTCGCCCCGCGTTACCGAGGCCTTGGGTTATATTCCGCCCGCCGCCTTTGCGGCACTGGTCGCTAACGATTTGATAAGCCCTGGCGCTTTCGACGCCGGCTTGTGGCAGGGCTTAATTCCCTGGATTGCGGCTGCCGGTGTCGTGGCGGGGGCAATCAAGACAAAGTCGATGTTGTGGTGCTGCGTCTCGGGCATCGTGTTCTATTTCGTTTTGAGCCTCGTATAAGAGCAGGATGCGTTATCGTCCCGGCCTAACGAATCAAATTTCCCACCGAGGCGGTCTGCTTCTTCTGGTACCATGGTCAAACTTTACTGTAGCAAAGCGTGACGTGGGCTTTTGTTCCGCGTCAGCGGAAATGGGGGTTTCATGGCACAGGGAGCGACCGCCAACGAGCACAAGAAATTCCCAGCGCGGCGCATCCCGGGTGACATCATGATCTACCCGATGATCGTCGGCCTTTTGCTCAATACCTTCTGTCCGCAGGTCTTTGAGATCGGCGGCTTCTTTACGGCTGCCTGCCGCGGCGGCTCCAACACCATCGTTGCCGCGATCTTGCTGTTTGTGGGCGCCGGCATCAGCTTTAAGTCCACGCCGGGTGCCATCAAGACCGGCATCGTCGTGCTGATTCCTAAGCTTGTGGTGGCAGCCGCGCTGGGCCTGGGCGTTGCGTATTTCTTTAACGATAACCTTTTGGGCCTGAGCTCGGTTTCCATCATCGGCGGCATTACGTTTTGCAACATGGCGCTCTACACGGGTATCATGGGCGAGTTCGGCGATGAGTCCGAGCAGGGCGCCGTGGGTATTCTGTTCTTTACGGCCGGCCCCGCCGTCACCATGATCATCCTTGGTGTCTCGGGTCTCGCCAACATTCCTGTCGGTACAATCATCGGCTCCATTTTGCCGCTCGTTATCGGCATGGTTCTGGGCAACCTCTCCCTGTTCATCAAGAATCTGCTGGTTCCCGGTGCCAATCCCGCGATCGCCGTTATCGGATTTCAGCTCGGTGCGTCCATGAGCCTGTCGAGCTTTATCACCGGCGGTATTTCCGGCATCTTGCTAGGCCTTATCACGCTGTTTGTCGTCGGTCCCATCACCTTTGCGTTCGAGCGCCTGTGCGGTGGTAACGGCAAGGCCGCTGTGGCTTGCTCCACTATCGCCGGCACGGCTATGACCACGCCGGTTGCTCTTGCCGAGGTCGCGCCGCGCTATGCCGAGCTTGCACCCACCGCGTACGCCCAGATCGCCACCGCCGTTATCATCACGGCAATCATGGCTCCGATTCTGACCGGCTGGGTCGACAAGAAGTTCTGCCAGGGCAAGGAGGACCTGTCGCCTGCCGGTGTCGAGGCCATCGAGGAGGCCGTCGCAACCGGCATCGACGGTGAGTAACGGCCGTTACCGATAATTGATTCCGGCGTGCAGTTCGCGCCGTCCGAGCGCCCGAACAGAAACTGTTTTGAAGTGATGTTCGGGCGCTCTGCTATTATTCCCCTTACCCCTGCGGAGCAGGGGGTGTTTGCTGCCCAGACACGAATCGGGCGATTCTGACCACTTGGATATTGAAGGGATGGCGGCTAGTGGTTAAGGCACTCAAGATTGAGATATTCCTGCTATGCATGATTGTTCTTATCGGGCTTGCCGTGCGAAGCCGTCACTCCTTGTTCTCGAGCACCCAGCAGCTATTGTTTAGCATGCTTGGCTACACCTCTGCCGCGTACATATTATTCGATATGGTCTGGACGCTTTCGGACGGTGCGAGCGGCACGTTGGGCATTGCTGCCAACTGGATTTCCAACGCGGTTTCGTTTTCGCTCTTTGCCGTCGCGTGTCTCATTTGGTTTATCTATTCCGAGACGGTGCAGGGTTCTCGCCTTTTGACCTCGCGCTATAGGGTGGTGCTTGTAGCGTTGCCTACGGCTCTGGTGGTCGTGCTGGCGTTTACCAGTTACTGGACGCACGCCCTGTTCTATATCGATTCGCAGGGTGTGTATCGTCGTGGCTTTGCCTATATGATCCAGCCCATCGTCAGCTACTGTTACGTTATACATACGTCCCTGCATGCGTTTGTGCAATCTCGCAGGGTCGAGAGTCTGCAGACGAAGGCCATCTATCGAACCTTGGCATTTTTCGCCATTCCGGCCCTGGTGGGTGGTACCTTTCAGGTCGTATGCTCGATGCCCGGCCTTTGTGTCGGCATAATGATTAGCATGTTGCTGCTCTACATCATCTACCAGGAGCAGCTGATCTCGACCGACCCGTTGACTGGCCTCAACAATCGCAACCGTTTTGAGACCTATATGCTGTCGCTCTTCTCAAATGTGGATCAGGCCGAAGACATGTATCTGCTTATGATGGACGCCGACGGCTTTAAGCAGATTAACGACCGGTATGGACATGTGGAGGGCGACCATGCCCTCCAGGTCATATCCGCTGCGCTCAAAGAGGCCTGCTCGGCGTCTGGTGGCTTTATCGCACGTTATGGCGGTGATGAGTTCATGGTGCTTCAAAAGGCGACGGCGGAGCAGGACATCATGCGTCTGTGCGCGGCAATCAGCGACGAGCTCGCGCGCGCCGAGGTCCCGTATCTGTTGCGGATGTCCATCGGCTACGCACGGGTTGGTGATGGCGTCGATACCTGGCAAGACTTGCTTCGCGCTGCCGACGCGGAGCTCTACCGCGTAAAGCGCGAGAAGAAGAAAGCCGGCGTCCAGATACGCTAGAAAAAAGAGGCGCACGACCGTTGTGATGGGGCGAGGGCG
>USNA01000037.1 GCA_900555955.1 uncultured Collinsella sp.
CTCGTTACGGGCAGCAGGGCGGTCGGCCCCGCACCGGCCGATATCGCCAGCTCCTCCCGTGGACTCAATGCCGACGAACTGGATCTGGGCCTGACTCCCATCGTCATTGCCCACGACGGTATTGCGGTCATCGTGAACGACGATAACCCCGTCGATAACCTCTCGACCGAGCAGCTCCGCGATATCTACGCCGGCAAGATTACCAATTGGAAAGAGGTCGGTGGCGAGGACCTGAGGATTCAGGTTATCAACCGAGATGAGGCGTCCGGCACGCGTGAGGCCTTTCGTACCATCGTGATGGACGGCACCCCGTTCGATCGCCGCTCGGCCGTTCTTTCGGGCACGGGCCAGGTGCGCGACGTGGTATCTCGTTCGCGCGGTGCCATTGGCTACATTTCGCTGGGCTTCGTCGATAGCCTCAACGCCAAGACCTCGGTCAAGGCCGTCTCGGTCAATCATGTCGAGGCGTCCGAGAAGACGGTCGCGAGCGGCGGCTATCCCATCTCGCGCGACCTTTACTTCTTTGTGAAGGGTGCGCCTTCGCAGCAGGCGCAGGATTACATCGACTACGTGACGTCCGAAAAGATGGACAAGCAGATTCGCGAGGCGGGCTTTATCCCCGTCACCAACGACGAGAAGGGGAGTGAGTAGCATGGAAGCACAGGAAAACTCCCAGACTGAGCAGAATGTTCAGACACCCAAGAAGCGCGAGCTGGCGCTCGTATCGCGCAGTACCTATATCAAGGAGAAGGCGCTGCAGTGGATCTTCTTTGCCTGCGCGTTCTTGGCGGTCGTTACCGTCATCCTGATTTTTGTCTTTACCACGTACTCGGCGCTGCCCGTCTTTACCGACATCGGTCTGGCGGACTTCTTTAGCTTTACGTGGGCGCCCTCTGAGGGCCACTACGGCATCATGTCGCTGCTTGCCGGCTCAGGTCTGGTGACCGTCGGTGCGCTCGCCATGGGCGTGCCGCTAGGTGTGGGTACGGCCGTATACCTGGTCGAGATCGCCGGCAAGCGCGTGCGCAAGCTCATCAGCCCTGCCGTCGACCTGCTGGCCGGCATCCCTTCTATCATCTACGGCTTTTTCGGCATGATCATCATCCGCCCGTTTATCGCACAACTGATCGGCGGTCTTGGTTTTGGTGCGCTGGCAGGCTGGTTCGGCTCGCCATCATGATCGTCCCTACCATCACGACGCTTACCATCGATGCCCTCAATTCCATTCCCATGGGCATTCGCGAGGCATCGTATGCCATGGGTGCTACTAAGTGGCAGACCATCTATAAGGTCGTGCTACCTGCCGCCAAACTGGGTATCGTTGATGCCATCGTGCTGGGTATGGGCCGTGCCATCGGTGAGACCATGGCCGTGCTCATGGTCGTGGGTAACGCTCCGGTTATTCCCGACAGCATCGCGAGCCCCATCTCGACGCTCACGAGCCAGATCGCGCTCGACATGAGCTATTCCTCGGGCCTGCACCGCTCGGCTCTGTTCGGCATGGGCGTGGTCCTGTTTATCATCTCCGCCATGCTGGTGGGCATCGTCCGTCTGATTTCCAAGAAGAGGGGGTAGGCTATGTCCGATTCCGTTGACACGACGGTCGATACGACCTCGTCGCGCGAGCGCATCAAGCGTGCCCTTTCCCACGGTAAGAAGGGCCGTATCAACAAGGACCTGTCAAACAAGATCATGCTCGGCGTGTTCCGCGCCGCGGCCTACATCACCACGCTTGTGCTGGTCGCTATCATCGCCTACGTGGTTGTTAATGGCTTACCGCATATTTCGCTCGACTTTATCTTCGGTTGGCCCCAGGGTGTCAACGCTGAGGGCGGCATTTGGCCTACGATCGTCTCGACCGTCTATGTGACGGCGCTCGCCATGCTTATCTGCACGCCGATCGCTGTGCTGGCAGCCGTCTATCTGGCCGAGTACGCCAAACAGGGCAAGGTCGTCGAGCTCATCCGTTATGCTGCCGATGCTTTGGCCTCGGTGCCCTCCATCGTTATGGGTCTCTTTGGCTACGCCTTGTTTGTCGAGGCCATGGGCCTGGGCCTTTCGATGGTCTCGGCTGCCCTGGCGCTGGCGCTTCTGATGCTGCCTATCGTCATGCGCACCACCGAGGAGGCTATTCGCGCCGTGCCGCGCTATATCCGTTGGGGCGCATATGGCTTGGGCGCCACTAAGTGGCAGGTCGTTTCCAAGATCGTGCTTCCTTCCGCCTTTGGCCGCATCGCCACCGGCATCGTCCTTGCCATCGGCCGTGCCATTGGCGAGACCGCGGTTGTACTTTACACCATGGGCCAGGCCATCAATCTACCTATTTCGCCGCTCGATTCCGGCCGCCCCATGACGGTCCATCTGTACCTGCTTGCCAACGACGGCATCAACATGAACGCAGCCTACGGCACCGCGCTCTTGCTGATGGTGATCATTTTGGCCTTCAACCTGTTTGCGCGCTTCCTGTCGCGCAAGCGTCGCTAGTTAAGGAGTCCCATGTCCGTTTATCAGTCCGCTCCCACGCTGGAGCAAGCGGCCATTACGGCCAAGGATTTCAACTTTTGGTACGGTGACTTTCATGCGCTGACGGGGCTCGACCTCAACATCGCCAAAAACGCCATCACCTCGTTTATTGGCCCTTCGGGCTGCGGCAAATCGACGTTTTTGCGCTGCATCAACCGCATGAATGACCTGATCGAGGGTACGCGCGTCGAGGGCACCATGACGCTCGACGACAATGATATCTATGCCGAGGGCGTCGACCCGGTCGATCTCCGTCGTCGCGTGGGCATGATCTTTCAGCAGCCCAATCCGTTTCCCAAATCCATCTACGAGAATGTCGCTTTTGGCCCTCGTCTGCAGGGCGTGACTAGCAAAAGCGACCTCGATGACATCGTGGAAGAATCGCTCAAGCGCGCCAACCTCTGGAAAGAGGTATCCAATCAGCTCAACAAGGATGGTTTGGCGCTCTCGGGCGGTCAGCAGCAGCGTCTGTGCATCGCGCGCGTGCTTGCGGTGCAACCCGATGTCCTCCTGATGGACGAGCCCTGCTCCGCCATCGACCCCACGTCCGTCTCTAAGGTCGAGGATCTGATGGCCGAGCTGGCGCCCGAGATGACGATCATCATCGTCACGCATTCAATGCAGCAGGCAGCTCGTATTAGCGACTACACCGCATTCTTCTTGCAGGAAGTTGCCGGCGAGCCCGCCACGCTCATCGAGTATGGTCAAACCGACGCGATCTTCACCAGTCCGGTGGACTCGCGGACGGAAGACTATATCACCGGCCGCTTTGGCTGATCGGTGCGACTAGTCCCAAGCTGATCGGACCTGGTCCGGTGTGTATTCACTGTGCGGGCGGCATGACCGCACCCAACTGATTGGAGTGAACCATGCGCAAACTGTTTTCCCGTCAGCTCGTCGAGGCCCGTCATGAGATGCTGAGCATCTATGAGGCCGTCGATCTGGCCCTCCACGATGCCGTGAAGGCCTATGTGACCGACGACCGCAAGCTCGCCACCAAGACCAAGAAGCGCACGCTTTCGATTGACGCGCGCTGCGCCAACCTGGAGGCCGTCTGCTACAACCTGATCGCCACGCAGTCACCGGTCGCCTCCGACTTCCGCCTGCTTCAGACGATCATCTACGTCGACTTTAACCTGCAGCGCATGACCGATAAGGTCCGTCAGATCTGCCGCGCCACGCGTCATATGATCAAGGCTGACATCTCGCTGCCCAAGGAGCTTGTCGGCACGGTCGAGGCCGAGGCTGAGGCCGTCTACCAGGTGCTGGGCTCTTCGCTTTCTGCGCTCGTCACCAATGACATGTCCATCATCTGCAACTTGGCCGTCGAGGACGAGCCAGTGCACGCCGCCTACGAGAAGTTCTTCCGCACCTTTAACCGTATGGATACGGGCGACTTTATGGACGACGACAGCAACTATGACGACCTGCGCCGCGCCATCATGGTTTCGCGCTACCTCGATCGCATCGCCTCGATTTCCATCGATGCCGCCTGCCGTCTGACCTTCCTGTTGACTGGTCAGCGCATGAATGCCGGCGATATCGCCCGCACTGATGAGGATGAGCTCGAGAGCATGCGCGTGCCTTCGGGCGAGGGTGTTATCATGAGGCCCGCCGTCGACGCTCGCTACGTTGCCAAGGTGCCCGCTAACGAGGTCAGCGAGGGTCTTCGCTACCTGCTCGATCATCTTGAGGATGAGGACGATGGCGAGGACGACGAGGAGTAAGCAACCCCGTTCGTCGAAAGATTGTAAATACCTAAGTGAGCGCGGCCTTGCACATGCGGGGCCGCGCTCTTGCGTTAGCATGGGACTACTTGTTTGGCTGTCAGCGGAGGCGATTAGCAATGGATAACTATTTGGACTTGATGCGCGCTCGCCGCGAGCAGATTCTGGAACGTTTTTATGCGGCGCTCGATCGCGCAGGCCGTCCCCACGACGCCGCGCGCCTCATTGCCGTGTCCAAGACCGTTGGTGTCGATGAGACCGTTGCCGCCATCCAGGCGGGGTATCGCCATTTTGCCGAGAATCGCCCGCAGGAGCTGGTTCGCAAGCTCACGGGTCTGGCGGAGCATCCGGAGCTGCCCGAGGTGCGCTTCGATATGATCGGCAACCTGCAGACCAATAAGATCAATGCGGTGCTGGGCTCAGCCGAGCTGATTCACTCGGTGGGTTCGCTGCATCTGGCGCAGGCGATCTCGAGCCGTGCTGTCCGCAAGATTGAGGCAGGCGAGCTCCCCGGCCCCCAGCGTGTGCTCATTGAGGTCAATGTGAGTGGTGAGGAGTCGAAGGGAGGCTTTTCGCCCGATGAGATTCGCGCCGCCGCGGGTGAGCTTGCGGAACTTGAGGGAATTTGCGTACAGGGGCTTATGACTATGGCGCCCCGGGGGAATAAGGATGTGGCACGCCGCACCTTTGCGGGGCTTCGTGAGCTGAGGGATGAGCTGGAGGCGGCGCATCCCGATTTGAACCTGCCTGAGCTTTCCTGCGGTATGAGCGAGGACTTTGAGCCTGCCCTTGAGGAGGGCTCTACGCTCGTTCGCCTGGGCAGGGTAGTATTTAGCCCGGAGTTTGCAGTAAAATAAGGCTCTGAAGTGCGCACTGATTATCGGGGCGCCTGCACTAAACCGCGAGAGGACACAACCATGGGCTTCCTTGACGAGATTAAAAATAAGATGCACCTGGGCGGCCAGCAGGGTTACGACCAGGGTTATGGCCAGGACGACGACTACGGCTACGATGATGGCTATGACGATGGCTATCAGGGCAACGGCTACAGCGGTGCTTCGGGCGAGGGCTTCTACACCCAAGACGAGCCGAGCAACGGCCTGCTTGGTCAGACGCGCCGTGGTGAAGCTGAGTCGGTTGCCGTGTATACACGTTCCGGACAGCTGGTCGGCGATGACTCTCGCCATGCCACGACGTATAACCCGCCTTCGCGCTCGCAGGACAGTGTTGCGAGCGGTTATCGTCCTGGTGCCTATGACACGCCGTCGAGTTACGCCGGGAACACCCGCGCCCGTGCCGCCGCTGCGCCCGCGCCTGCACCGAGCGATGCCTCGGCCTATGCGAGCAATATCATCAACGCCACACCGCAGCTGCCGGCCTATGTCCTGCGCCCCGAGAGCTATGACGACGTGGAGACCGTGGTGCGCCGCGTTCGCACCAAGCAGCCTGTCGCACTGATTTTTGTGGGCGTACGCACCGAAGTTGCCAAGCGCGTCTTGGACTTCTCTTACGGCTTTGCCTGCGGTCTGGGTGCCACGGTCAAGGAGGTGGGCGACCGCGTGTTCATGGTGCTGCCCGCCGGTTGCGAGGTCAAAGATTCCGATCTCAAGAAGCTTCGTGCCGACGGCTACCTCAAGTAAAGACAAGACGAGGAGATTCCCATCAACATCTACACTATCGTCCAGCTGGTCAACACGCTGTTCAACTTCTATTCCACGCTCATTATCGTCTACTGCTTTATGACGTGGATTCCCATGAAGCAGGGTGGTTTGCTTCAGGATATTGCCGCGGTGCTCAATAGCGTGTGCGGTCCGTGGCTCAACCTGTTCCGTCGTTTCATCCCGCCGATGGGCGGTGTCGATTTTTCGCCGGTCGTTGCGATTATTGCGTTGCAGTTGGTGCAGAGGCTGGTTCTGCAGCTTCTTATAGGTATACTCGTGTAGAACTGACTTAGTAACTTACGTCGGGCGTGTAGCGCCGAGGCGATGAAAAAGGAGACTTGTTATGGCTATTACCCCTGCAGACATCCAGGCTCAGACTTTCTCTGAGGCCAAGCGTGGCTACGATCCTGCTGAGGTCGACGTCTTCTTGGAGACGCTGTCTTCCGAGGTTGACGCTATGCTCGCTAAGATCGTTGACCTTAAGGGTCGTCTGACTGCTACCGAGCAGCAGCTTGCCGATGCGCAGGCTCAGCTTGCCCAGGCTCAGGATACCGCCGACCAGGCCGTTCCTGCCGCCCCCGTGGCTGGTCCCGCCCCTGACTTCTCCGCTCAGGAGCGCCAGATTTCCGCCGCCCTGATCGCTGCCCAGCAGACCGCTGAGACTATCGTTAACGATGCCAACGAGAACGCTGAGCGTATCCGCAACGAGGCTGACGCCAAGGCCCGCGAGGTTATCCGCCAGGCTCTGACCGAAAAGCAGGCCGAGCTCGAGGAGATCGACCGTCTGAAGGCTTCCCGTGAGGAGTTCAAGGCCGAGTACCTCAAGCTCATCCAGCACTTCATGGACGATGCCCAGAATTCCTTCCCGTCCGACCTTATGGCCTCCACGCCGGTCGGTTCTGCGGCTTCTCCTGCAGTGACCGTCCCCGCCGCCGAGCCGCTGCCTGTTGCTGATCCGGTTGTCCCTGTGGCTGACCCCTTCGCCCCGATCGACAACTTTGCTGCCGACGACCTTGACTAGCGCCAGAGTTACAATCTCGTGCCCTTAAGAGGAGCTCGCACCTGCGGGCTCCTTTTTATTTTCAAGACTTTAGTCTGCTGGCCGCGTAGCGGCCAGCTTTGAACCACCCGCTACGCGGGTGGAGACAAACGGCTTTACAAAGCCACCCCTCCGACCGATATTGACGATTGTTCAGGCCGTCAAGAATTCGAGTCGAAGGGGTGGTCGCCATGGCCCAGAAGGCCTACAGCCTTTCCCACACGAAGTGGATGTGCAAGTACCACATCGTGTTCACGCCGAAGTATAGGCGCAAAGTGATCTACAACCAAATCAGGAGCGACATAGGGGAGATCCTCAGGAAGCTGTGCGAGTACAAGGGGATCGAGATAATCGAGGGGCACCTGATGCCAGACCACGTGCACGTGCTGCTGGCGATCCCGCCGAAGTACAGCGTCGCGAGCGTCATGGGCTACCTGAAGGGGGAAGAGCTCGCTGATGATATTCGACAGGCACGCCAACCTCAAGTACAAGTTCGGCAACAGGAAGTTCTGGGCGGAGGGCTACTACGTGTCCACCGTCGGCCTGAACGAGGCGACGATCGCCAAGTACATCAGGGGGCAGGAGTCCCACGACATCGCGCTGGACAAGCTGAGCGTGAAGGAGTGTTAGCGCCGGGCGATTTTAGCCGCTAATAGTCAAACGATTTTGACCAATCCCG
>USNA01000038.1 GCA_900555955.1 uncultured Collinsella sp.
CCGATGCCCTGCCGCCGGTGGTAACAGAGCGCCGCGAGCGCTATCGGGCTGCCGGCATTGCGACAGACGAGGCTGAGCTTGCTGCCGGCGTTGCCGACGAGCAGGAACGTGTGGATGCTGCCGTGGGCGGCTATAACCGCGCGGTGCGTCGTCTGTACGGCCCCGGTACGCCGTGGGGCGAGGTTGCCGAGTGGCAGACGACAACGATGGAGGAGCTTGAGCGCCAGCAGCGCATTAACGAGACGGCGAAGCATCGCGTGGTGGGACTCGTTATCGAGACGCGCCCCGATGCCGTAACGCCGAAGGCCCTCACACTTATCCGCCGCCTGGGTTGCACCAAGATTCAGATGGGTATTCAGAGTCTCGACCAACATTTGCTCGATATCAACGAGCGTCGCATTTCGGTGGCGCAGATCGAGCGGGCGTTTTCGCTTGCGCGCTTGTTTGGCTTTAAGATCCACGCGCACTTTATGCTCAACTTGTTGGGCGCTACGCCCGAGGGGGACAAGCGCGACTACGAGCGCTTTATGACCGAGGGCGCTTTTATGCCCGACGAGGTCAAGGTCTACCCGTGCGCGCTCATCGAGGGCTCGCGTTTGGTGGGCTGTTACGAGCGCGGCGAGTGGCGCCCCTATACCGAGGAAGAGTTGCTCGATGTGTTGGCAGACGACATCGTGGTGACGCCGGCGTTCTGCCGCATCAGTCGCATGATCCGCGACTTTAGCTCCGACGACATCATGGTGGGCAACAAGAAACCCAACCTGCGCCAGCTCGTTGAGAACCGCCTGGCTGCTCGGGGTGACGGTGCGACGGTGCGCGAGATTCGCTATCGCGAGATCAGCACGGCGGGTGCCGACTTGGATGAGTTGACCCTTGACGAGGAAGTGGCGTACGAGACGCCGGTGACGCGCGAGCGCTTTTTGCAGTGGGTGACGCCGCGGGGCAAGATCGCGGGCTTTTTGCGCCTGTCTCTGCCCGACCATTCGTTTGTTGCCACACATGCGGACGAGTTGCCGACGACGCCGGACGAGGCGATGATTCGCGAGGTGCACGTGTATGGCATGGCGGCGCGCGTGGGCGATCAGGGCCAGGCGGCTCAGCATCATGGGCTGGGGCGGTCGCTGGTGGAGCGTGCATGCGAGATTGCCCGGGATGCGGGCTATACGCACATCAACGTGATTAGCGCGATTGGCACACGCGAGTACTATCGCCATCTTGGATTTTATGACCACGGACTCTATCTGCAAAAGGAGCTCTAGATGAACAAGCCGAGTGTTTCTGCCGGCGTCGTTGCCGGCGTTGCCCTGGGAGTTGCGGCGCTGGGTGCGGCCGCCGTTGCTGTTCGCGCTGCCTGCCTGCAGGTCGCGCGAACCCGCAATGGGTTGGCGTGTGTAAAGCGCGTGCACGATGAGCGCGGCGATGAGATTCGCGTGTTGGTGCAAGGCGGTGTCTACCAAAGCGCGAGCCACGTTGGCGAGCGCTGGGCGGAGCCCGCCTTTGCGTACTATCGTGCGTTTGACGATGTGTTTGAGGCCGAGGGCGCGATGCGTGACGCTTATGGTCACGGTATCGATCGCATGCTTATGTTGGGCGGTGGTGGGTTTGCCTATCCCAAGTTTGCGCTGATGTCGCACGAGGGCTTGCACATGGACGTCATCGAGTATGACGCAGAGATTACGCGCTTGGCGCGCCGTTGGTTTTACCTGGATGAGCTGGAGCACACGGTGGGCGATCGCCTGCGGGTAATAACCGCCGAGGCTCGTTCGTATCTGGGTGTGACGAGCGTGGGCCATCGTCGCTACGACGTGGTCGTAAGCGATTGCTTTGGCGGTGCCGAGCCCGTACGTGAGCTGGCGACGGGTGAGGCGTTGCGTTTGGTGCGAGGCAGCCTGAACCCCGGGGGCATCTATGCTGCCAATATCGTGAGTGCGAACAGGGGGAGCGACGTGACGTTCCTGCGCGACTGCGCTGCCACGGCACTCGAGGTATTCGCCCACGCCTGGGTGGTCCCATGTGGCGATGCGGAGTTCGGCGGCGAGGAGAACTACCTGCTCATCGCCAGCGACGGCGACTATGTCTTCGCCGAAGCCGTGCCCTTCGACGATGACTTTCTCGGCACCGTCCTTCACGACAAGTAGGTCTCCCCGTCCCAAAAAGACTGGCCTTAGGCGTGGTCGCGCCAGCTGAGGACGCGCTGCTTCATACCCTCGATGTCGAGCACGCCTTCGGCGAAGCCTTTGCGCACGAGCTCCTCGGGAACGTACTCGTCGTAGCGGTCAAAATAAGGCACCTCGCCGGGATAGACGAGCTCGATGGGGTCGAAGTCCTTCTCGGCCTCGGCGGCGAGCACCTCAAAGAATGTCTCCTCGTCGGCCTTCATCTTAAACTGCATAAAGTACGGGCGTGATGGGTCGAGTCCGCGAAGGCCCAACTCCGCGGCACATTTAATCTTGAGCATGCGCTCGAGGGCCAAAAAGGCGTAGCTGCCCAGCCAGGGGAAGAGCACCCAGGTATCGCCGCCCAGGTTAATGAGCGGTTTAGTTCCCGCGCCCGAAATCTCGGCCGTATGGCGAGCCTGCGCCAAGCGAGCCCGTGCGTTACCCATAAGGTACGGATATGCCGCGTGCTCGTTGAGCGCCTTGCGCATACGCTCGAGTACGTGTGTGTTGATGTCACCGGGGCAGTCGCCAAAGTAGGCCGGCACACGGCCCTTGACCTGCGTGGCAAAGACGGTATGACGCTTCCAATCCACTTCCTCGACAATCCAGCAATGACCTGCGATGGCGATGCGCTCACCGGGCGGTGGGGGATTGACGATTGTGCCCAGCTCGGCCGACTCGCTGCGGACGGTGAACTCCTCGTTTTCCTGGAACACGGCGTAGAACTTAAAGTTGTTAATGATGCGCTCGCCCGCGAGGCCCACGATGAGCCCACCGCCCTCGGTGACCTGGATGTGGTCAATCTTAATGAGGTGACGCAGCAGTACGCGATAGTCATCGGCCGAGACGCGGTGGAAATAGCTGAGCGTGAGCACGCGCTGGGCAAGCTCTGCTGGCGTGAGTTCGCCGGTGCTGGCAAGCGTCGACATAGTCTGGTGGTAGAGCAGGCTGTAGGGGAGCCGATCGAGCTCGGGCGGCTCGACCCACTTTTCCTCGCGATAGAGTTGTACGAGCGCGACGCCCTGCAGGAGCTTCCACGGAATGGTCTCGGGCATCATCGTGCGCGGCTCGGGCTCTTCCTCGCGCATGACAAACCACATCTCGGGCGGAAGATCGCGGCGTCCCGTGCGGCCCATTCGCTGCAAAAAGGAGCTGACGGTAAATGGCGCATCGATCTGAAACGCACGCTCCAGGCGGCCGATATCGATACCGAGCTCCAGCGTAGAGGTGGTGACGGTTGTCTGTGCCTGCTCCTCATCGCGCATGAGTTCCTCGGCCGTCTCGCGCAACGATGCCGAAAGATTGCCGTGATGGATGAGAAAGCGGTCGGGCTCGTGTCGGCTCTCGCAGTAGCTACGCAGCATGGAGCACACAGCCTCCGCCTCCTCGCGCGAGTTGGCAAAGACCAGGCACTTGCGGCCGCGGGTGTGTTCGAAGATATAGCCCATGCCGGGGTCGGCGTTGTCGGGCGCGGTGTCGGTGGGGTTGAGGAGCGTCTGCTCGGTGGCCCGGGGGATGTCGACTTCGCCCTCGGGGGCCGAGGAAGTTTGGCGGTCCTTGGGAGCGGCCTTGCCCCGTGCCCGCTCACGACGTTGACGGCGTTCCTCTTGTGTGAGCTGTCCGCTGTGACGCATGTGCTGGGCGGCGGCGGAGGCATTTCTTGGGCGCCGGGGGTGAGTGCCGCGGGTGCCGCTGCCTCAATGCGCTCGCACGCAAGCACTTCGGCCTCTTGAGGACCCATGCTCTCGAATCCCCGCTGCTGTGCCTGGGGGCCCGAGTTGTAGAAGTGCTCCATGGAGATGCGCCACACGCGGCGTGGCTCCTCAAAACGGGGGATAACGCAGTCGCGTCCCGTTCCCTGTGAGAGAAAAGCGCCCGTGCGCTCGGGGTCGCCGATGGTAGCGGAAAGGCCAATGCGACGGGGCTGCACGCCTGCCATGCGCGACAGGCGCTCAATAAGGCAGAGCGTCTGCCCGCCTCGATCGCCGCGCATAAGCGAATGGACCTCGTCAATGACCACATAGCGCAGGTCGCAGAACATGCGCGGGATCGCCATATGCTTATGGATCAGGAGTGCCTCGAGCGACTCGGGCGTAATCTGCAAGATGCCGCTCGGTTTTTTGATGAGCTTAGCCTTGTGCGATTGCGAGACGTCGCCATGCCAGTGCCAGACGGGGATGTCGGCTTCTTCGCATAGGTCATTGAGACGGACGAACTGATCATTGATGAGTGCCTTGAGGGGGCCGATGTAGAGGGCGCCAACGCTTGCGGGCGGGCTCTCCCAAAACTCGGTCAGGATGGGAAAGAAGGCTGCCTCGGTTTTGCCGGAAGCTGTGGATGCCGTCAGGAGCACATTATCTTGCGTGTTAAAGATGGCATTAGCTGCTGCAACCTGGATAGAGCGCAGACTCTCCCAATCGTGGGAGTAGATGAAGTCTTGGATAAACGGAGCATATCGGTCAAAGGCGTTCACGGGGCCTCCTCTCAAATACGAATCTCTTAACGTGGCTGGCAATGGTTTGCTGCATTACTGCCTCAGCGTTTGCCCAGATAAAACCTACCAAAATAAACCTGTCCCTTTTTGGCAGGTTAGATGGTGAATTCGGCGAAGTTGCGGTCGCCGCCTGCAGTGCCGGTGTCACCTGTTGCGGCTGCCGGCGCCAGCGCGTCGCCGCCAACGCTTTGCAGCAGCTCAGCCACATTTGCATCGGGGTTCTGACACAGGATATCGAGCAGCTCGATAAAGTCACGGATGACCTCACGCGGCGTCAAATGCGTATCGGCTCCCACGCGGCCGAACTCAATCTTGAGAAAGTCCACCAAGTCGTTCTCGGTAAGCGTGGGCGTCCAGCCAAAGTAGCCGGCATGGATCTGCATGAGTTTTTCTATGAGCACCAGCAGCTCCTCATAGGTGAGTGGCTGCAGGCGGATGATGGGCGCGAGCATGTCCTTAAGGTCCTCGCGTGCAAAGCGGCCCTGAGCGAGTCGGCTTCGCAGGGCCTCGTAGGAGAACACGCCGCGGCGGCGGTCTTCGATGGAGGTTGGCGTGCCGCCCATGATCATGCCCAGGTACTGCGCCTTGCCCTGGAGCGTGTCGTTGTACATGGTCAGGATCTTCTCGTAGTTGTATTGGCGTGTGATGGCGTTGGGAATCTTATACAGATTCACGAGCTCGTCGATGAGCACCAGCATGCCCTTGTAGCCGCTGCAGACCAAAAAGCGCGCAATGAGCTTAACGTAGTCGTACCAGTCGTCATCGCTGATGATGGTCGAGGAGCCCAGCTCGGCGCGTGCCTCGCTCTTGGTGCGGTACTCGCCGCGAATCCATTTGGTCACGCGGCTCATAGCTTCTTCGTCGCCCTCGGATACGGCCGCGCGGTAGCGACGGAGCATGCGGGCGAAGTCGAAGCCGTGGACCATTTCCTCGAGCGGGGCCAGTTGGGCATTGACGGCAGACTCATCGGCATCGGCACACGAGGCGACCCAGCGATCGAGGATTAGGTTGAGCGCACCGCCCTCGGGGCGTGTTTTAGTCGATATGTTGCGGATGAGCTCACGGTAGGTGGCAAGGCCCTGTCCCTGGCCGCCCTGTAGGCGGCGCTCGGGCGACAGGTCGGCATCGGCGACGACGAATCCCTCGCCCATGGCGTGCGTGCGGATGGTCTGGAGCAAAAAGCTCTTGCCGGCGCCGTAACGACCGACTAGAAAGCGGAAGCTCGCGCCGCCGTCGGCGATGAGACTCAGGTCGGTGAGCAGGGCGCGGATCTCGACCTCGCGCCCTACGGTGATGTAGGGAAGGCCGATGCGCGGGACCACGCCGCCCTTGAGCGAGTTGAGAATGACGGCGGCGACGCGCTTGGGCACGCGGGGTGCTGTGGGTGCGGTATCACTCATGGTCTAGGTATCCTCTCACGTCTGCTTCGTAGTCCTCGATAATGTGCGGTCCCGCTGAGCCAAATTCAATAACGGTGTCGCCCACCAGGTCAAAGAGCGCTTCGTTGATGCTATCGACGAGCATGTCCTCGCTCTGGCCCGACCTCTCCACTGCCGATGCCGTCTGTGCCGTGTTCTGCTCGAGCAGCGCGTGCAGATAGGCGGCTGCGGCGGGCGCGAGTTCGGTTGCGGTGCCAGCGGGTGCAGTCGATACGACCGCTGACGTCGGTGCGAGCAGCGGTGCCACGATGCCAAACTCTTCGGTGGAGACAGTCGGCTCGTCGGGTCCGTCTTGCCGTATGGTCATCTCGCCAGGTTCGGCAGTCATGCCGGGCGCGGACTCGGTGTTCGGTTGCTCGATAATCGTCACCTCGGCTTCCACAGACACATCGTCCTCGCGTTCCTCATCGATCAAAAGCGCCTCACGCGTCTGTGCGGCGGCGCTCCGAATGTGTCCCAGCTGACTCAAATCGATATCGATCTTGACGGGCTGGTGCGCGGCATCCCACGAAAGCCATGCCACGATCTCGTCATCGATGATCTTGGCCAGATATTTGGGGACCTTCTCCTCCTTTAGGGGGTGGGTGGGGTCTAGGGCCAGGCGCAGCCGTTGGTCGCAGGCGCGCATCATCTCACCAAGCTTGCTGCTCTTTTGCCTGCTGCCGTGGATGCGCATGCATTCCCAAAAGCCGTTTTGACAACGGTAAATATGGATGGGGTCCAGACGGTATTCGCAGTCCTCGTGGCGATTAGGCGCAAAGAACACAGCCGAGGCAAACATGGTATAGGGCATGGCCGTCTCCTCCCCAAACAAGCTCGCCACGATACCGGTCTTTCGGTGCGTGTCATAGTAGCGCGCCATACGGACATACACGGCGCATGCCACGTGGCGCAGGTCGCGATGGTGGCTGCGATCGAGTCTCGAGTTATTGAGGTTGTACGTGGAGAGGGCGTTGATAGCAGCCATGAGTCGCTCCTCGCGCACCTCATCGGGCGGAAGGGGGAGCGTGGGCTCGGAGGTTTTGCGACGCTTAGGGGTCTGGCCGGACGGTGCCGGCGCTGGTACAAGGTCTCGTGCCGCGCGTCGCAGCTCAATAAGAGCGGTATCGAACATGACGGTTTTAGAGTCGTGAAGCAGCTCGGGGTTGAGCCCGTGGAAAACGGCGTAATCTTGCAACCACACGCGTGCGAACCGGTCGATGCCGGGTTCAAAGGCGCGATAGGCATCCCAAAAGGCCTTGATTTTGTTAAAACCATCGAGTGGGTCATCTACGCCAATGCCGCAGATCAGCTCATAGAGATACAGAAAGGCAAAGGACGTAGACGTTTCCTCGACGGTTCCGCGGCGCACTTGGGCACGCCAGGTAAAGTAGCCGCGCAACTGCCGGTCGCTCATGGCGTTGTAGGTGGGAAAGTACGACTTAAAGGTGCCGTTGTAGGGGCAGTCGTCCTCAAAGTCGGCCATCAGCAGGCCTTGGCGGTAGAAAAGCTCGGCT
>USNA01000039.1 GCA_900555955.1 uncultured Collinsella sp.
CTGGTGATCTCCGCCTTGAGAGGGCGGCGTCCTAAACCGCTAGACGAACGGGCCACATGACATCTGCACTGCCGTGCTGCGAGGACATATATTACGGTACAAAAAACGCGAGCGCAAGGAGAAATTCCAAATTGCCCAATTTTTGTCGGGAGGTTATGGAACGCGCAGGTCAAATAGATAGCTCATTTGGGACGGAACCGAAGGATGATTATCCAAGGTGCAGGTGAGCCAGGAGGGCTTCACGCTCGTTGGGGATATTATCCTCGATCACTGCGTCGAGGGCGGCGTTGAGCAGCTGCCCCAGTTCCGGCCCTGGCTTGACGCCGGCGCGAATCAAGTCGCCGCCATTGATGGCAAGCATCTTGAGCGTATAGGGCTCCCCCGCCTCCAGCAACTCGCGGGTCAGATCGCGCATCTCCTCGATCGTCTCGACGTAATAGAAGCACGACGGCGCCTTACCCAGCGTATCGGCACGTTTAAGGTCCATAAGCTCGTCGATCAGACGCGGCGTGTCGATGCCCTCGCCCGAAAGCAAGCGCATCATATTGAGCAAACAGGAGCGCTCGGGGCGCAGCGGCTTGTCATGGTACTTGATCAGCAGACATACATCGCGCACCAAATCGTGCGAGAGCGCCAGGCGATCCATGATGACACGCGCCTTCTTGGCGCCAAGCTCGGGATGGCCATAGAAGTGACCGCTGCCCGCATGGTCGACCGTAAAACAATCGGGCTTGGAGACATCGTGCAAAAACGCCGCCCACATAAGGCTCGAAGAGGGCGCGACGCCATCGCACAGCGCCAGCTCCCCTGCCACCGTCAGCACGCGGGCTATATGCTCGTAGACGTTAAAGGCATGGTAGACACTGCACTGTTCAAAGCCCCTACCCGCAGCAAGCTCGGGCACGGCGGCACAAATGAGCTCGGGGTAGCGCAGCATCGCGTCTCCCCCGTGACCGGTCGAAAGAATGCCTTCGAGCTCAATACCCACGCGCTCGCGTGCCACGGCATCGAGCAGCAGCGAGCATTTGGCAAGCGCCTGTTTAGTCTTAGGCTCGATCATAAAATCCAGGCGGCAGGCAAAACGCACAGCGCGCAGCATGCGAAGCGCGTCCTCGTTAAAACGACGCTTGGGATCACCAACGGCGCGGATGAGCTTGAGCTTCAGGTCGCCCTGGCCATCGTAGCGGTCGACAAGACCGCGCTCGGGATGCCAAGCCATGGCGTTAACGGTAAAGTCACGACGCGCCAGATCGTCCTCAAGTGACGCCGCACGCTCCACACTCTGAGGATGGCGGCCATCGGTGTAAAAGCCGTCCAGGCGATACGTCGTGACCTCAATACGCTCATCGTCACAAATAGCGGTAATGCCGCCAAATTTAATTCCCGACTCAACCACCGCAATGCCGGCGACCTCGAGCGCCGCTTTGGACTCCTGCCACAAGCCGCTGCAGCACATATCAACATCGTGGCTGGGGCTCCCCATCAGGGCATCACGCACCCAACCGCCAACGTACCAAGCCTCAAGACCGGCTGCCTCGAGCGCACGCAGGACACGGATGGAGGCATCGGTCGGCTGCGTACCGTTGAGCGAAACATTGCACATGCCTATGGCCTCCTGCACTTGCGAGCATTAATCGATGGTTCTCAAGAAGTCTAGCAAGAAACGAGCATGCGCGCACATGTAATTGTATCGTCGATTCGAATGGACGGGACAGCAGACGCCACATGCGGCCAGAACGCAAAAAACACCCGCCTCGGAAATCCAAAGCGGGTGTTCGGCAACGATTATTCGATGCGGCTAGCAGACCTGACGAACTTCGATGTGCTTCTTATATTTGTCCACCTTGGCAAAATCGCCCAAACCGGGGCACTCCACCACGTTGGCGCCGGTGGCCATCGAGAGGCGCAGGGCATCCTCGACGCGCTCGGGAGCGTCGTGCCACACGGACAGGAAGGCGGCAAGCGAGGAGTCGCCGGCGCAGACGGTCGACAGCACCTTGACCTCAAAGGTACGGTTGGCAAACCAGATGTGCTCGCCGTTGGAGAAGTACGCGCCGTCGCCACCAAGGGTCAGCAGTACGTTCTTAGCGCCTTTGGCGTGCAGCTCGGCCATCGCGCCCTTAACGGACTCGTCGTCGCCACCGCTCACCTTAATGCCAAAGATGTCGAGCAGCTCGTCGTCGTTGGGCTTAATGAGCAACGGCTCCATGGCAATGAGGTCAGCCAGCTGATGGCTCGAGATATCAAGCACGAACTCGGCACCCTTCGCCCTAACACGGCGAAGTACCTCGGCCAGGAAACCCTCGGAGGTGTTGGGGGGCAGCGAGCCGCTAATGACTAGGCAGGTCATGTCCTCGAGCGAATCAATGAGCTCAAACATCTCCTGCTCGTTGGCAGTATTGATGGCAGCGCCTGCATTGACCATGTTGTACTCGGTGTCGGGACCGGCGTTGAGGAAGACATTGACGCGCGTGATGCCGTCGGTCCACACGGGCTTGACGGGCACGCCCAGGGCCTCGGCGCCCTTGACGATAAACTCGCCCGAGAAACCGGCAAAAAAGCCCAGGATCGTGGTGTCGACGCCGTAGTGATCGAGGGTGAACGAGACGTTGAGACCCTTGCCGTTAGGCGTGTAGACCGCGTCGCGCGTGCGGGTTACGGTATTGGCGGAAAGACCGTCGCAGGCAATGTTGTAGTCAATGGCGGGATTTGCAGTGAGCGTGTAAATCATGTAAGTTCCTTTCACAAGGCAACGTGTTAATGAAAGTATATTCCACGCTTCTGGAAAAGACCATAGCAACTCGGCGAACGGTGTAGAACGCGTGCAGGGCGGCGGGATGACGGGCAAAAAGAAACAGGGTCCTTGTCCTGTCGCTCGCCCACAATATACAAAAATGGCGCCCCAGCCAAAACCGGGACGCCATACACGCGAAAATAATGAGTTTCGCTTACTTGCGATCGAGCTTGCGGACAGCAACGCGCTTGCTGTACTCATCGACGTGACCGAAGTCGCCGATGCCGACGGACTCGGCAACGTTGGCGCCGGTGGCCATGGCGAGCTTCATAGCCTCCTCGACGTTGTCGCGATCCCTGTACCACTTGTGCAGGAACGCAGCGAGGGTGCAGTCGCCGGCGCAGACGGAAGAGACCAGCTTGATGTTGAACTCACGCTTGGCGTACCAGATATCCTCGCCGTTGGAGAAGTAAGCGTCGCCGCGGCTACCACGGGTGAGCAGCACGTTCTGAACGCCGGCGTCGTGGGCGAGCTTCATGGCAACGCGGACCTCATCGTCGGTGTCGACCGGCACGCCGAAGATGGCCTTCATCTCGTGATGGTTCGGCTTAATGAGCAGCGGCTTCTTGTGAGCGAGCTCCTTGAGCTTGTCGGAGGACAGGTCCAAGACGACGTCGGCGCCACGAGCCTGAGCGTGCTCCATAACCTGGGCCAGGAAGTCGGGCGTAGCTTTGGGAGGCACGGAGCCGGAGACAATCAGGCACTCAAGATCGCCCGCGGTGTCCAGGATGTTGTAGAGCTCCTTCTGATGCTCCGGCGTAATCGGAGCACCCGGGTTCAGGATGCCGTACTCGTGCTGGCCATCGTTGACGTAGGTGTTGATACGCGTGATGCCGTCGGTCCAGACCGGGCGGCACAGGCAACCCAGGTTCATGACCTCCTCGACAATAAACTTGCCCGTGAAGCCAGCGAAGAAGCCGAGCGCGACGGTGTCGACGCCCATCTTCTTAAAGGCGAAGGACACGTCGAGGCCCTTGCCGTTAGCCGTGTAGCTGGCCGAGCCGGTGCGGACGTTCTCGTCGGGCTCGAGCGGAGAGCTCGAAACCGTCATGTCGACAGCCGGATTAGCGGTTAGCGTGTAGAACATTTACAGTACCCCCTGTATATGTGAGGGCCGCGTGGCCGGCCCATTCCAACCACGCGGTTACCTCTGATACCAAATTAGCGAGCTGCGGACTCGAGCAGTGCCTTGACCTCGGCGGCGGTGTTGCAGGCGAGCGCCTTCTCGGCGAGCTCGTCGCACTCGGCCTTGGTCCACTGGCTGATGGTCTTGCGGGCGCGCAGGATCGACGGAGCGCTCATTGAGAACTCCTCCAGGCCCCAGCTGATCAGCAGCGGCTCGAGCAGCGGATCGGCAGCGGCCTCACCGCACATACCGACCATGATGCCGGCCTTCACGCCGCTCTCGATAATGTTCTTGAGCGAGCGGAGCACGGCGGGATAGTACACCTGGTACAGGTTGGAGATGGTGTCGTTGCCACGGTCGGCGCACATGGTGTAGCCGATCAGGTCGTTGGTGCCGATGGAGAAGAAGTCGGCGACCTCGGCCAGGCGGTCAGCGAGCAGAGAGGCGGCAGGCGTCTCGACCATGATGCCGACCTCGATGTTCTCGTTGAACTTGCGACCCTCTTCGGTCAGCTCGGCCTTGCACTGCTCGACGAGTTCCTTGACAGCCAAAACCTCCTCGACGCAGGTGACGAGCGGGATCATGATCTTGACATCGCCGAAGGCGCTGGCGCGCAGCAGGGCGCGGAGCTGGACCTTGTACTGGTCGGGATTGGCCAGGCAGTAACGCACGGCGCGGAAGCCCATGAAGGGGTTATCTTCCTTGACCATGTGCAGATACGGAATCTCCTTGTCGCCACCCACATCGAGCGTGCGGATGATGACCGGAGCGCCCTTGAGCGCGCTGGCGACCTTGCGGTAGGCGTTGAACTGCTCCTCCTCGGAAGGAAGCTCGGCGGAGTCCATGAACAGGAACTCGGAGCGGAACAGACCGATAGCCTCGGCGTCGTGATCGAGTGCATTGGGCACGTCATCGGGGTTACCGATGTTGCAGGCGATGATCTTCTTGATGCCATCGGCAGTCACGGACGGCTTGCCGCGGAAGGCCTCGAGGGCTGCCTTCTCGGCAGCGAAGGCTTCGGCCTTGGCGGTGTAGGCGGCGAGCGTCTCCTCGTCGGGATCGGCCTCGACGATGCCCTTGCCACCGTCGACGACAACGGTCATGCCGTTGCACAGTGCGGTGCAGCTGTTGGAAACCGAAAGGACAGCCGGGATCTCGAGGGCGCGCGCGATAATCGCGGAGTGCGACGTACGGCCACCGGTCTCGGTGACGATAACGGCCACGTGGGCCTTATCGATCGTGGCGGTCATGGACGGCGTAAGGTCGCGCACGACAACGACGGTGTTCTCAGGCAGGACGGAAAGGTCGACGACCTCCTTGCCCAGCAGCTCGGCCAGAATACCGGTGCGGATGTCGGCGATATCGGCCGCGCGCAGACGGAACATCTCGTCGTCCATGGACAGGAACATGTTCTCGAACATGGTCGAGGTGTCCATGAGCGCCTGCTCGGCGCAGGTGCCGGTGGGCGGCAGGGGCGGCCGTCAATGGCGGCGTTGATGGCGTCGGTCATGCCCGGGTCCTGAGCCAGGACGATGTGTCCGCTCATGATCTCGGCCTCGGCCTCGCCCACCGTCTCCTTCATGTGGTCGGCCTGAGCCTGGGTCTTCTCACAGAAGACCGAAAGAGCGGACTGATAGCGCTCCTTCTCTGCTGCCGAATCAGCAACCTCGTGCGGCTCAAACGTCAAGTCGGGATCGACGGCGACCATGACGGTGCCGATACCGATACCCTCGGATGCGTTGACTCCCTGATACATTCCCATTCCTCTCTCCGTGTCATGTGATAAAGCGTTTTGCCATATCCATGACAAAAGAGCGCAGCTACCTTGATACAGGTCACTGCGCCCCCAAGTATGAACTTAATTGTTCAACATGCGACCCGTTTGAGTTCTACTCGCCAAGACCGCTCTTGATGAGCTCGATGGCAGCAGCCAGAGCCTCGGCCTCGTCAGCGCCGTCGCACTTGACCTCGACCTCGGTACCGCAGGGGATACCAGCAGCCATGAGGGCCATCGGGGACTTGCCGTTGACCTCCTTCTCGGGGGTGACGACAGTCACGTCGCAGGCGTACTTGCCCATGGTGGAGGCGAAGAGGCCGGCCGGACGCATGTGAAGACCCTGCGGATTGACGAGGGTAGCCTTCTCAGAAACCATAATTGACTCCTTTTTTGTGTTTAACCCCTGTCATGCATGCGGCAGGAGTCAGATTCACGACGTTGTTTATATTAACTCACATCAAACGGTTTTTCATTATGTTTCGGACGAATTGTTGGACAGATGTCGTTCCTGCACGCTCGCCCGCCCGGCGGGGCGGTTAAGTTTGCTGCTCTACAGTCCTGCGCAAGACGGAAAGCACATTAAGTGCTTTCCTTTGCGTGCGGAACTCGCGACAAACTTAACCGCCCCGCCGGGCGGGCGAGCTGCGGAAACTCGGTCGGTCCAGAGCAATGTCGTGCGAACGTAATTCTGGCTGAGTTTTTGTTCGCCTGGTTGATTTGGTTGATGGGGTCTATCTATACCCTTTTGTAAGTTGCGGTGAAATAGGGATTGAATTTGGGGCTGAATCGTTTAAACAGTCCCTATTTCACCGCAACTTATGGGAGGGGATGAAAAAGGCGGAGGCCCTGGAGAGGGTCTCCGCCTTTGTTGCAAGGGGCGATATTATTCGCTAACTGCTGGATTAGACCAGGCGGGCGTTGATCGTCTTGGCGATCTCGGCGGCGTCGGTGGAACCCTTGACGGTGGCACGGAAGTCCTCGTCCATAAGCGCCTCGGCGACCTTGGACAGGATCTTGAGGTGCGTGGTTCCAGCCTGAGCGCCCGGGATGAGCAGGGCGATGGCAACGTTGACGGGAGCGCCGTCCATGGTGTCCCAACCGGTCACGCCAGAGTCGTCCTTGACGACGATGACAGCGGCCTCGGTGATGGCGTCGGACTTGGCATGCGGAATGGCGAAGCCCTCCATCATACCCGTGGTGCCCTCGGCCTCGCGGGCCAGGAAGGCGTTCATCACGGCGTCGGCATCGCCGGCGATACCGGCCTTAACGGCCTGGTTGGAGACAAAGCTCAGAGCCTCGTCACGAGAAGCGAAGTCCTCGGCGACAAAGACGTTCTCGACCTTCACGAAGTCGGAAGCCTCGGCCTTGGGGGCCTCGACAGCAGCGGCCTTAGGGGCCTCAGCCGGCTTGGCTGCAGGAGCGGGCTTCTGGTTCTTCTCGAAGTCGTACTTCTTGAAGGCCACGAACAGGATGCCACCGACCACGGCGCCGATGAGGATCGCGAGGACCCAAAGCGGGCCGTTCTCGACAACGGGCAGGACCAGGAAGCCGCCGTGAGGCGCCGGATCGTGAACGTTGAAGAAGATGGTCAAGATGGAAGCGATGGAAGAACCGACCATCATAATAGGCATGACGGGCCAGATGTTCTTGGTCATGAACGGAATGGCGCCCTCGGTGATGTGGGTGCAACCAAGGATAAGGTTGACGATACCGGCGTCATGATCCTCCTGGCTGAAGTACTTCTTGCCGACAACGACGGCGAAGGTGGTGATCAGCGGCGGAACGATGCAGGCGGCGGA
>USNA01000040.1 GCA_900555955.1 uncultured Collinsella sp.
GGGCGTTTAGCTCAGGGGGAGAGCGCTTCCCTGACACGGAAGAGGTCAGAAGTTCAAATCTTCTAACGCCCACCAAATGTTTGCAGCCCAGAGGCTTGGCCTCTGGGCTGTTTTGTTTTATGCCGCCAAACATGCCAGCAAATTTTGATCCAAGGTCTGTATGCGATGGCCTTCGTATCCCGTAGGGGTGCCGGCAGATTGCATACGTCCTGGCCGAGCGTGACCGCAACATGTTGGTCAAGCATAATCTTTTGGATTCTTTTGGCGTGAGTGGCTTGGTTTTAGTAGGATTTGTCAGCGGCTTGACTAAGGGGGTTTTATAGCTGCCATGCAGGTAGCCGTGTTGGTAACGTTTTACCGACTTGTCAAATACCCCTCATGTATAATGCGCCTGCAAAATGACTAATTGCTTTGACCTGCTGAAACACTATATGTTGTGTTTGACCTAAAAAAAGAATACAGGATATAGATGCATCTTTGTCGTATGATAGATGGCGGACAGAGAACGAAGACCTTATTCGTCCCATTTGGACACGCCTTTGAGCCGCTTGATCGGCCGCGAGGATTGTCCGCATGAGGACCTATGGTTTATCGAGAACACAGATTGCGCGACGGCGCCGCAAGACAGGGGCAAGCCCTGTCGGGCATCGTTTGGCTCTGAAGCGCAATGAGGCTACGACGCGAAAGAGGCAAGAGGATGAAGATCATCAAGCGCAGCGGCACCGAGGTTGTCTTTGACATCGATAAGATTGTCAATGCCATCCGCGCCGCTAACTTGGAGGTCGAGGAGAGCTCTCGTCTAACCGACCGCCAGGTGGTTTATGCGGCGCAAAACGTCGCCGAGGCATGCGAGAACGCGGGCCACACCGTTTCGGTCGAGGAGATCCAGGATTTGGTCGAGGACGAGATCATGCGTCTCGACTGCTACGAGGTTGCCCGCCACTACATCATCTATCGCTATGTTCAGAGCCTGAAGCGCCAGAAGAACACGACCGATGACAAGATCCTGTCGCTGATCGAGTGCAATAACGAAGAGGTCAAGCAGGAGAACTCCAACAAGAACCCGACCGTCAACTCCGTTCAGCGCGACTATATGGCTGGCGAGATTTCCAAGGACCTGACCCAGCGCGTGCTGCTGCCTCAGGAGATCGTGGATGCCCATAATGAGGGTCTGATCCATTTCCACGATTCGGATTACTTTGCCCAGCATATGCACAACTGCGATCTGGTGAACCTGGAGGACATGCTCCAGAACGGCACTGTTATTTCGGGCACGCTGATTGAGAAGCCGCACAGCTTCTCGACCGCCTGCAATATTGCGACGCAGATTATCGCCCAGGTTGCTTCCTCCCAGTACGGCGGCCAGTCCATCTCGCTGACCCATCTTGCCCCCTTTGTTGAGGTGAGCCGTCAAAAGATTCGTGGCGAGGTCGCCCGCGAGCTCGAGGAGCTCGGCGTTTCCGCATCTCCCGAAAAGGTTCGCGAGGTCGTTGAGGATCGCCTGCGTGACGAGATCCGTCGCGGCGTCCAGACGATTCAGTATCAGGTCGTGACCCTTATGACCACCAATGGCCAGGCACCGTTCGTGACAGTCTTTATGTATCTTAACGAGGCCCGTACGCCTCAGGAGAAGCACGACCTTGCCATGATCGTGGAGGAGACGCTTCGCCAGCGCTACGAGGGCGTTAAGAACGAGGCCGGCGTGTGGATTACCCCGGCATTCCCCAAGCTTATCTATGTACTCGAGGACGATAACGTTCACGAGAATTCCCCGTACTTCTACCTGACCCAGCTGGCTGCCAAGTGCACCGCCAAGCGCATGGTTCCCGATTACATCTCCGAGAAGAAGATGCGCGAGCTCAAGCTGTCGAAGGGCGAGACCGCGGGTAACGGTGACTGCTATACCTGCATGGGTTGCCGCAGTTTCCTGACGCCCGACCGTTCGGGCAACGGCTTTAACAATGTCGCTAACGCGCTGAACTACGACCCGACCAAGCCTAAGTACTATGGTCGCTTTAACCAGGGCGTCGTGACCATCAACCTGCCCGATGTCGCGCTGAGCTCGCACCAGGATATGGACAAGTTCTGGAAGATCTTCGATGAGCGCCTTGAGCTGTGCCACCGTGCCTTGCTGTGCCGTCATGAGCGCCTGATGGGTACGCTTTCGGATGCCGCGCCGATTCTTTGGCAGTACGGTGCCCTGGCGCGTCTGAAGAAGGGCGAGACGATCGATAAGCTGCTCGTGGGTGGCTACTCCACCATCAGCCTGGGGTATGCCGGTCTGTATGAGTGCGTCAAGTACATGACGGGCCACAGCCACACCGAGAAGGAAGGCACGCCGTTTGCCATGGCCGTCATGCAGCGCATGAACGACAAGTGCGCCGAGTGGAAGGCCGAAAGCGATATTGACTTCTCGCTGTACGGCACGCCGTTGGAGTCGACGACCTACAAGTTCGCCAAATGCCTGCAGCGTCGTTTTGGCATCATCCCGGGCGTGACGGACAAGGGCTACATCACCAACAGCTACCACGTCCACGTGTCCGAGGAGATCGACGCATTCGACAAGCTCAAGTTCGAGGGTATGTTCCAGCAGCTTTCGCCGGGCGGTGCTATCTCCTACGTTGAGGTTCCCAACATGCAGGACAACCTCAAGGCTGTCATTCGCGTGATGCAGTACATCTACGACAACATCATGTACGCCGAGCTCAACACCAAAAGCGACTACTGCCAGGTGTGCGGCTACGACGGCGAGATCAAGATTGTCGAGGACGATGGCAAGCTGGTGTGGGAGTGCCCCAATTGCGGCAACCGCGACCAGGAGAAGATGAATGTCGCCCGTCGCACGTGCGGCTACATCGGTACCCAGTTCTGGAACCAGGGTCGAACCGAGGAGATCCGCGACCGCGTGCTGCATCTCTAATAACTATCCCAGGCTGCCCCGTAGCGAGGCCCCGGACCTTTACTCGCTATTTCGGACAGTCCTGGCTCACGACGGAGGCGCCACTGGCGCCTCCTGTTCGTGCGGAACTCATATCGAGTAAAGGTCCGGGGCCTCGCTACGGGGCAGCCAAGTTGACGTAGCTGAGATGCAGCATGCGGTCTGCTCACTCCTCGAAGTTCTTAGCGGAAATAATTTGAGCTGCAGCTGCGATTTACTTGCGATGGCGGTTGAGCTGCAACAAAGTTATTATTGGACCTCGAACCCTATACTCGATGTTCGCTTTGTTCATTGAGTTACCCTTTGCATGAGGCCGGGACATATCGTCCCGCCCGCAGTTTCGCAGGCCGAAGGCCGAGGATGTTTGAGGACGGGATGATATGTCCCGGCCTCCCGGGAGAGTTACTTATGAACTACGCGAACATTAAGTATTTCGATATTGCTGATGGGGAAGGCGTTCGTACTTCTCTGTTTGTGAGTGGGTGCCGTCGTGGGTGCAAGAATTGCTTTAACTCTGTCGCGTGGGACTTTGCTGCGGGAGAGCCGTTCGATCGCGCCGTCGAGGATAAGATTATCGAGAGTCTCGACCATCCCTTTATCGATGGCCTGACGATTCTGGGCGGCGAGCCCATGGAGCCCGAGAATCAGGCGGGGCTTGTTGACTTTATCGAACGCGTGCGTGTGGCCTATCCTGCGGGGTCGGGCAAGACCATTTGGTGCTTTACCGGCGACGTGCTCGAGGAGCTTATGCCGGGTGGCCGTCATCATACCGAGGTGACGGACCGTATCCTGGCCTGCCTCGACATGTTGGTGGACGGCCCGTTCGTTCAGGATCTGTACGATATCTCGTTGCGCTTTAGGGGCTCGAGCAATCAGCGCGTGATTGACATGAACGCTACGCGCGCTCGCGCTGTGCGCGAGGGTGTTGCGCTTTGCGACGCTGTGGAGCTTTGGCGGGACGATCCGGTCTATTCGACCCATACTATGTAGCTTGTGGCCGATGCCGGAGGGCGTGGTACCATAGCGCGAACGCAAAATCGGAAAAGTGAGGCCCAGATGGTCGATCAGGAAAAAGTCGAGGCCGCCATTAAGCTATTGCTTGAGGGCATAGGCGAGGATCCAACTCGTGAGGGCCTGCTGGAGACCCCGGCGCGCGTTGCCCGTATGTATGGTGAGATCGCCGGCGGTATGGACCAGAGTGCCGAGGAACACCTGTCTAAAACCTTTGCCGTCGCTTCGAACGATTTGGTTATCGAGCGCGACATCACGTTTTACTCGCTGTGCGAGCATCATCTGCTGCCGTTTTACGGCAAGGCTGCCATTGGCTATATCCCCAACGGCCGTGTCGCAGGGCTTTCTAAGCTTGCCCGCACGGTTGAGGTCTATGCCCGTCGTCTGCAGCTGCAGGAGCAGCTGTGTGCACAGGTTGCCGATGCCCTCATGGAGTATCTCGCTCCCCAGGGAGCGATTGTGCTCATGGAAGCTGAACATATGTGCATGACCATGCGCGGCGTGCAAAAGCCCGGCACCAAGACCGTGACGCTCGCTCGTCGCGGCGTCTTTGAGGCCGATCCGGCGCTCGAGGAGCGATTCTTTAGGATGCTGGGACGCTAACTATGAGAGTCGTCAACGACTTTACATCGAATACTGACGAGGGAGCGCCGCGTCGCGGTTTTATGGCTTCTGGCCTGGGGGCTTTTTGCGTCCTGCCTCGTCGCCGAGAATTCTGTGCCAACGGCCTGTTCCGGCGCCACCTGGGCAACATTGCACAGTTGGAATCGGGGCGCATCTTCTGCCGCCACGGTATTGACCACCTGCTCGATGTCGCTCGTATTATGTGGATTAAGAATCTCGAGGAAGATCTCGAATTTGACCGTGAGGTCATCTACGCCACGGCACTTCTTCACGATATCGGCAAAGATGAACAGTACGAATCGGGTATATCCCATGATGTTGCAAGCGAACGCGTCGCTGATGCGATTCTCGGCGGCATGCCCGATGACGTAGCGTTTGAGCCGGCCGATGCCGCAGCAATTAAGACGGCCATTCTGGGCCATCGAAAGCTGCGCGTGAACAGCCAACCGCTCGAGCGCCTGCTCTATGCAGCCGACAAAGCGTCGCGCGCCTGCTTTGCATGCCCCGCGCGCAATGCTTGCAACTGGAGCGATGATAAAAAGAACCTGTCGATTCGCGTGTAGTTAGTTTACGCGGTCGGGGTTCTAAACGAAGGAGACGATCGCGATGAGCAACAAGAAACTGCCCGAGAATGCAACCAAGACTGAAGGCGCCGAGCTCGCCCGCCGTGGAAGGGGCGAAATATCCACCGCAACGGCGGTTCCCCACGTGAGCTATGACGATCTGCGCCATGCTGACCGCATTACTATCGACGGTCTCGAGGTCTTTGCCAACCACGGCGTGTATCCCGAAGAGAACGCGCTGGGCCAGAAGTTCATCGTGTCCTTGGTGCTCTATGCCGACCTGCGTGCAGCGGGGGAGCACGATAACCTGGACGCTTCGATTGACTACGGCTCGGTGTGCCACGATGTCGATGGCTATCTGCGCGAGCATACGTTTAAACTCATCGAGGCGGCAGCCGAGGGTGTGGCCCAGATGCTGCTGCGTCGTTACCCCTTGCTGCTTGGTGTGCGCATAAAGCTCGATAAGCCGTGGGCGCCCGTCGGTCTTCCCCTGGCAAGCTGCGGCGTCGAAATCGAGCGCGTGCGCTAGTCGACGCTAGAGCTTGTTGAGGGGTGGCCGCTTGAGCCGCTGCGACAGAGCCCTATTGTTGGGACAGTACGTGTCGAGCAGAGCGTGAAACCGCTGATTATGGCTTGGCTCGAGCAGGTGGACAAGCTCGTGGGCGACAACCATGTCGAGGCATTCGACAGGGTAGGCGGCGAGCTCGCGCGCGATGCGAATGGCGCCGGTTTTGGGTGTGCATGAGCCCCAGCGCGTCTTCATACTGCGTACGGAAACGCGGGAAACGGCGATACCCATTGCGATTTCGTATGCATGCACCATATCGCGCAGCGCTGTGGTGACCTCGGATGCATAGAGCTGGTCGATGCGGGTCTGGAGCTCGTCGGACGTTAGACCGTCGAGGATTGTGAGCCGCTTGGCCTGTGGGCCTCCGTTCGACTTGTCGGCACCCATAAAACTTGCGAAGGTGGCCTGTTTGGGTCGCGGTGCGGGTGACGCAAAGTTGTGATCGAGTGCGTCCTGTACCGTGATGGGCATGCCCCAAAGCGCAATGATGGACGAGGGGCTGAGTGGCTCTCGTGACGTTGCCTGACGTTGCTCACGCTGGGCAAGTCGGCCGATAATCCAGGCGCTGTTGCGCTTCACAAACGCTTCGATACGCTCGCGGCTGGCGCCGAGCGGTGCGCTGGCGTGGACCTCACCGCTCGATGTGACGCGCAGGTTGAAGTTCTTGACGCGCTTTTTGGTAACGACGACGGGGATGGGCATCCCATCCGGTCGGGGTAGGAAAATCGCAAATTGCTGCGTCAAAAGTTATCCTTCAGATTGGGGGCGGGCCGGCATTTCGACCGTTCGGTATGCCGGCCCGCTCAAGGGATGTGAAATTAATAACGCTCGAAGAAGGCAAGGGCGTTATCGCTGCAGAGCTTCTGCATCACGGTCTTGCCAAAGTGCTTGGAGAGCATGTTCTGGAATTCGGGCATCTTGCTGGCATCGGAGAGGAAAGCGGGCACCTTGGCGCCGTCCCAGTCGCCGCCGAGTGCGATGACATCTTCGCCGCCCAGGTCGAGCCAGTGCTCGATATGTGCCGCCAGCTGGTCGAAGGTGACGTCTGCGGCGGTCTTGTCGGTTGCGTCGTTGGAAAGGAACTCGCTGCAGTAGTTGAGGCCGACGATACCGCCCATGTCGCGAATGGTGCGGAACTGGTCGTCGGTGAGATTGCGC
Source organism: uncultured Collinsella sp. (assembly GCA_900555955.1). GTDB lineage: Bacteria > Actinomycetota > Coriobacteriia > Coriobacteriales > Coriobacteriaceae > Collinsella. Next base: position 6,863 of record USNA01000040.1, read on the forward strand.
TTGACGCCACAAACCGCACGGGAGTTGGAGTGGCTGGCGACGAAGGGGCGCGTGGCGTGGGCGACTACCTCGTCAAAGCACTCATCGTTGAGGTGGGAGACGTCGAGTACCATGCCGGCGTGCTCCATCTGCGTAAGCGCCTCGATGCCGGCGGCGGTGAGGCCGGCGTGGGTGTCGTGGCCGCTCGCGAGCGGCCCCTGCGCATTCCAGCTGAGTGACGACATAAGCACGCCCAAGCTCTTGAGCACCTCGATCAGCGCGGGGTCCTCGGCAAAGAACGTGGCGTTTTCGATGGTGTGGATGCAAGCGACCTTGCCGTCCTTGAGCGCGGGGCGAATGTCTGCGGCGCTGCGTACGTTGACCATGCGGTCGTGGTTGAGCATTGCCTGGCCGCTCATATGCGCCATGATCTGCGCCTGGAAGCGCGCGGCGTGGGCGGTGGGAATCTCGTCGGGGACAAACGTGGCGAAGCACTGTGCCCACGGCGTGTTGCCGATCTTTGCGAGCGAGATGGCGCAGGCGTTGCCCTCGATGAGGTCGAAATCTTGCGGATGCGTTTCGTCGCCGGGGAAATAACCGTCGGTGCCGGCGGTAAAGAGCCGGGGCGACTCGAGGGTGGCGCCCGCGATCGT